>NZ_JADBDR010000001.1:0-243966 GCF_014873645.1 Paenibacillus sp. OAS669 | reverse complement strand
AATGGCACACGTTATCGTGCTGCAGGTAAGATGACCATCTTACCTCATGAGGCCGGAATTGCGAGATTCCGGTGAATCAGGGTGGTACCGCGGAAATTTAACCCCTTTCGTCCCTTGAGTATGGCACGACATGTGCCTGCTTAGGACGAAAGGGGTTTTTGGATTGAATAAACACATAGCGATGAAGAGAAAAAAGCGCAGGGGCTCTTATGCCCAGAGAGCGGAGGGAAAGCTGAAACCTTCGCCATAATCCTTTGTGCGAAGTCGTCTCGGAGCCTTTGTCCCGAAAGCCGTGCCATTGCCCTATGAGGGCAGGAAGCGGTGAGTAGTCTCAAACGGAATGGCACACGTTATCGTGCTGCAGGTAAGATGACCATCTTACCTCATGAGGCCGGAATTGCGAGATTCCGGTAAATCAGGGTGGTACCGCGGAAATGAACCCCTTTCGTCCCTTGAGCCAGGCATATTTGTGCCGGCTCGGGACGGGAGGGGATTTTATATTTCAGGAGGGAATACCGTGGAACAAGTTCAAGATGCAAGCTTGGCACCCCAAGCAAAGAAGGCGGATTTGACCGATGAAATGGTCACAGGTTCGGAGATTTTACTGCGCGGCTTACTGCAGGAAGGGGTCGAATGTGTATTCGGGTATCCGGGCGGCAACGTGTTATACATCTATGACGCGATGGTGGGCAATCCGGAATTCAAGCATATTTTGACCCGGCACGAGCAAGGGGCTATCCATGCGGCCGACGGCTATGCGCGCTCAACAGGCAAAGTCGGGGTGTGTATCGCCACCTCCGGTCCGGGGGCGACCAACCTGGTAACGGGCATTGCCACAGCTTACATGGATTCGGTGCCGCTCGTCGTTATCACCGGGAATGTGCCTACTACCGTGATGGGGACGGATGCTTTTCAGGAGGCGGATATTGTCAGCATAACGATGCCCATTACGAAACACAGCTACTTGGTCCGGGATGTAAGGGAGCTGCCGAGGATTATTCATGAAGCCTTTCATATTGCCAATACGGGGCGGAAAGGGCCTGTACTGATCGACATCCCCAAGGACGTGTCCAACCACAAGACCGTATACCGTCCTTATGAGCATAGACCGATTCGAGGCTACCGGGAGACGCCTAAGCTGGATTACGATCAGCTCGATAAACTGCTCCTTGCGATCAAGCAATCGGCTAGGCCGGTAATTATCGCTGGCGGAGGAGTCGTGTACGCCGACGCCTCGGAAGAGCTGATCGCGTTCGCCGGCGCAGCTCGGATTCCAGTAACTCCAACGCTCCTTGGCTTGAGCGGCTTTCCAAGCTCTCACAAGCTGTGCATGGGCATGGCGGGCATGCATGGTACGTACACGGCGAACACGGCTATTCAAAACGCGGATCTGATTATTTCTATCGGTTCCCGGTTTGATGACCGCGTAACGATGCGCGTGGACGGATTTGCCCCGAGAGCACAACAAATAGCGCATATCGATATCGATCCTGCGGAAATCGGCAAGAACATTAAGACGGATATTCCCTGCGTAGGCGACATCAAAATGGCGCTGCAATACTTAAACACAAAGGCAGCAGCGGCTTCAACATGGGAATGGCTTGCCGAGATCGACCATAACAAACGGAAGCACCCGTTGCGATATAAGGACACCGATCATCAGCTGAAGCCTCAATTTGTTATTGAAATGCTCAGTGATACAACCGATGGGGAGGCCATCATCACGACGGATGTAGGCCAGCATCAGATGTGGGTCGGACAGTTTTACCAATTTAAGCATCCCCGCTCACTGATTACTTCAGGGGGGCTAGGGACGATGGGATTCGGCTTCCCTTCTGCAATAGGCGCGCAAGCAGCGAATCCGAAGCGGCTTGTCATCTCCGTGAACGGGGACGGCGGCATGCAAATGTGCGCGCAAGAGATGGCGATATGTGCCATTCATCAAATCCCGGTCAAGATTGTCGTTATCAATAATCAGGTGCTTGGGATGGTAAAGCAGTGGCAGCAGCTGATTCACGATAACCGGTACAGCCATATCGATCTGGCGGGAAGCCCTGACTTTGTCAAGCTTGCGCAAGCATACGGCATCAAGGGGCTGAGGGCAACAACGAAAGCCGAGGCTATCCAGGCATGGCAGGAGGCCATGGACACGCCGGGACCCGTGCTTGTAGAGTTCGTGGTTCCGAAGGAAGAGAACGTGTTTCCGATGGTTGCGGCAGGAACAAGACTGGATCAAATGATAATGGGGGATTTCGAATGATGGGAAAGCATACGTTAGCCATTCTTGTGAACGATCAGCCCGGGGTGCTTCAGCGGGTATGCGGATTATTCGGCCGTCGGGGCTTCAATATTGACAGTATCAGCGTCGGAGGTACGGAAGAGCCTGGATTATCGCGAATGACCATTGTGACAAGCGGAGATGACCGGACTCTGGAGCAGGTACAGAAGCAGCTCTCCAAGCTGATAGATGTCATCAGCATTCGCAACATAAGCTCAAAGCCTATGGTGTCCCGGGAGCTAGCTTTGATCAAGATCGAGGCAGAGCCTTCCCGCCGTCCGGAAATATTAGGCGTCGTGGAAACGTTCCGGGCTTCCGTTATCGATGTAGGTCCGGGACATATGATTATTCAGGCGGTTGGCGATTTCGGTAAATTGGATGCGATGGTTGAGCTGATGCGGCCTTACGGCATTGTCGAGCTGTCCTATACTGGAGCAACGGCCATGAGCAGAGGAAACTGACGACCTGACACATAGCAGCAGCTCGCACAGCCAAGAGGCTGTTCCCGCAGGGTCAATCCTTGCAGGGGACAGCCTCTTGACTTGCAATGCAATAAACCGCCTTTCCCGGGCAGTTAAAAAGCTAGACTAAGGTTTGGCGCGCTCTGATTTGCTCCTTCGCCAGATCGTTCATTTTGGAAGGGGTCCATTTGGGCTCCCAGACGAGCTGAACGTCCGCCTTGTTCACGCCTTCCACTTGTTCAACTGCCGCCTTGACATCGGAAACAATCTGATCAGCTAACGGACATTCGGGAATCGTCAAAGTCATCTTAATGGTCGCCGTTCCGCTTGCATTCACGGTTACATCGTAGACCAGACCGAGATCTACAATGTTCACGCCGACCTCAGGATCAAGCACTTCTTCCAGCGCGGTTAAAATGCGATCTTCGGTTTTCATAGTTCCACCTCTATACTCGATTTTGAACTACAAAGGAGCAACCCTATATTCAGCCACAGGGCCAAAAACTATTCATTACCCCGAATGGTAAAAAATACAATAAGAGTGGTTGAGTTTCTTGTTGTTCAAAAAAATGCCACAAAAAAACAGGATCCCATCCCCGGAAAGGAAATTCCCATTTCGAAATATATGGGTATAAAAAATTCCTGTTTCACCCTGGAAAATGTGGGTAATGAAAGATGGGACATTGTAGAGAGAAAAGGAGAGTTGTAGGTATGAAGAAAGGGATCATAACCTGTGTAGCGGCTGCGATGGTGACTTTGGCCGCTATTCCTGCGGGGGTAACGACCAGCCCGCAAAAAGTGTTTGCATGCTCGAAGGGAGAGGTAACGTCTGCCGAAACCGATTACTCGTTGGCGAGCAACGTGCTTTACGGCTCGGTCACCAATGTAGAGAATGTATTTTATGACGGCAAGCCGTACCGGATGGCGACTTTTACGACATTTTCCAATTTAAAGGGCAGCTTTGTACGCACCATTTTGACGGCACCGGACAGCGATCAATGCGGGGTAACCTTTGAGCTCGGGCACACTTACCTAGTGTACGCGAATAACCGTCTTGGCCGGCCGGCAGCAGGCGTGTTTGATGTGTTCGAAGGTCAAGAGGCCGAGAACAGGGTAAACCAGCTGCAAGAGCGGGGAATGGTTCGCTATCCCGATCCGGGACCGCAGCAAATCACTCTTTACCCGGGTTCGAATGTTACGGTTACTTTGGATGGAAGAACAATACCTGTCACGCCAGGAACTTTATTCTATAATAATTCTCTTTACGCGCCGATGACCTTTTTCAGAGACACGCTTGGGTACGTAACCGTATGGAATTCGGAAAGTAACCGCTATGAAATTTTGCTGCGCTCCGAATGGGCGGGAATTGCCGCGAAGGGGGACCCGTCTCAATCGGAATTCAAGGATACGGCCATCGGGATTCCGTTGGGAACCGAACCGTTTGTAGCCGCGGTCACTTATTCCGATGTCCTGGCAAGAGTAGACGGCAGAGTATACGCTCCTGAATTACATCCTTTCAATTATGGGGGAGTCGTCTATGTGCCGCTTCGGGATACTGCAGAGAAGCTCGGTCTCTTGGTCAACTGGGATCCGCAAACCTATACGGCCAGCATTAGGGATACCCGGCCTCTGGATCGTGATGAGCACCCATCACTGATTATGAAGCTGTCTTCGAATAAAGACGGGGTATCGGATCTTATCGTTGACCGGATTGAGAACGACCAGGCACTTTATCGGGTAGACCGGGTGCTTCAGTACGGCGAAACCGCGGAGCAGCTTCAGGCCCCATTCCTGGATTTGATCAAGGAGAACGATGGAGTAGCCGACAGAAGAATTCGTTTGTTCCAGCAAAAGGGAGATCGGGAGTATGAGCTGGTTATGACGGAGGAGCTTATGAATTCGCTGAAGACGAATCCGCTGGTCCGCAAATCGATCAGCTTGACGCTTGATCGTGAGTTTTACACCTGGCCGGAGAACGGCGTCATTAGACAATCCAACGTACATTAATAAGAGAGCTGTCTCGCAGGGAATAGGGCCCGCAAGACAGCTCTTTTTCCAACAATTGAAACTTTTCCCTGGCTATTGGCGTCCATGTTAGAGAGGGTTATCCGGAACAAGTCTGCTGACCGGCAGACATGCATTTGAACGGATGATTACAAAAGGGGGAATTGCAATGCCTATTGGTTTCTCAGGTTCTCCGCCTATATTCGACGCCATGTTTGTCATAGTTCCCTTATTGATTATCGGAACTCTTGTATTTATTATTGTCAAAGGCTTGACGACGTGGGCAAGCAACAACGCGGCGGAAGTCGTTCATGTACCGGCTCGAGTCGTATCCAAACGCCTTGAGGTGTCGGGAGGCTCCGGGGACACAAGCTCTACAACGAGCTATTTCGTCACCTTCGAGTTCGAGGACGGAAGGCGGATCGAATTAAGGGTACGCGGCTCCGTTCACGGGTTATTAGTCGAAGGGGATCATGGCAGGCTGAATTACCAAGGAACACGCTTTAACGATTTTCAAAGAGACATCGGGTAAAGCTTGATGTGATCCTGGAATGACTGCAGCGTGTATCATTTAAAACTTACTGTCATGAAAAAAATCGCCTTTCATCCTTGCTGCGGGCAAAGTGATGAGGGCGATTTTTTGTGGAGCCTAGTCAAGTATTTTCTTAAATTCCTGTTTGTCGCAGCCGGTAAATGTGATGGACAGCTCATTGCCTGCAATGCTTGCGGACGGCGAGCTATTCCAACGGTTTTCCTTGCCGGCGGCGGGTTCCCCATAGATTGCGGTAGCCAGCCAATGTGTTCCGGGCTGAATGCTCATTCTGACCGTCGGTATGACCGTCCGGGGATACATCAAATTCGTATTGGCGTTCGGCGTAATCAATTCGGCCTTGCCTGTCCCGTACAGCAGCTTAACCCCGACCGAACCCAGATCGTTTGCGGCCTTAAGCGAAAGCTCCTCCTCATGAACCTGCAGCGTGCCCAGCTTCCTTCGTCCATGGTCGATGCCTAAAGCAAACCCCCCGTCAGCCAGATTCAAAGCTCTGCCCGAGACGATCCGATGCACCCTGATATGCCACGGATTGCCGGGAATCAGCCAGGTCTCCACTTCGACATCAGACCACGGCTTCCAGCGCGTATAAATGGTTCCGTCCTCTGCAATGCAGCTTTCCGCCGCCGTCCGTTTCACCCGGTACAGGTTATCCTCCTCGCTTAATGCCAGCATCGAATCAAAGGCGCCTTGAGCCAAGCCCCACTCCGCCCGCGGAACGCTGAAGCCGAAGAAGGTAGAGTAGACGAACTTCTCATATTTGGCGGATGTATGCGTATGCTCGTTCGTTGCGATGTGCCCGGTATTGAATGCAAGCACATGCGGGCTGGCCTCGTCACGGCAAATGACCAGGTGTGCAGGCTGCTGGACAGATAGCTTCGGAAGCGAAGGAAGCGGCATCTCCTCGGCAGCCCAAAACGGATGTTGCTCGTCCAGAGCCAGCGGCAAAAAGGTTTTTAGAGCCCAATACGGGGAACCGGGAGAATTATAGTTCTCTGCCATGATCAAATTCGGATACGCATATCCGATAGATAGGGTACCGTCAGGCTGGAATATCGGTTGTTGAAACCACCAGCGCAAATGCCTAAGAATAAGCCCCTTCATGACTCCCATAGAGAAAGGCTCGACTCCGGCATACACCAGCGCGCTCCAAAAAGCAGCCTGGGAGAAACGATAAGTAAGGCTTCGTCCGTAAGGCAGGGCCGCTCCTTCTTCGTTGAACCAATGGATAAAGGAGTGAGCAAACTGTTCTGCTCTGCTTTTATATAACCTGGAGCGGTCCGGGTCGTCCGCCTCCATCAGCTTGGCATACAACAGCCCATAATAATGGAGGGCGAACGGAACATAGTAGTCGCTGTGCCCCTGAATGCCGTCCGCATACCAGCCCTCCGATAGGTAGAAGCGGTCCATATCCTGTAAGGTTTGCTCCAAAAGCTGCTGATCATAGGGCAACCCGGCCTTTTTGAAGCCCATCTGAACCAGCACGAGAAAGAACAGCCAGTTGCAGTCCCACAGCTTTTTGCTGCTGATTTGGTCCAGCCAGACGATGAGACGCTGCAGCTCCTCTTCATTGAAGGCTGCTTGTATTTTCTCCGGCACAAGTGCCAGTGCAAAACCGTAAGCGGCCATCTCCACAAGGCGCTGATCGTAATCGGCAACGTCCCCCCAATATTCCTCGTGCTGCGGGTTCGTTCCATTCTTGATTCCCCGAACATAGAGCTGCCATAGTTCCGGTTCATCTCCGCCGGCCAGCAGCGGCACAAGCCCCCAAAGAATTCTCGAAAAGCCTTCCATCCCTGTTATATCGTCGGTGTAGCTTGTACCGGTATTCCCGAGGTACAGCCGCGAGGCCCCTTCGCTGTAATAAGGCTTTAACGGATCGGTAAGCTGTATGAACGCCTGACGCAAATCGTCTCTTGTCCGAAGCGGGTTCTGTGTGATCGGTAAGTCCCATGTTTGTTTCATGCTGTAAGCCTCCTGTTTCAAAGCGAGTTGCCTACGATTATACATCGATTTGCCCGAAAAAAATGGGTTTTGCAGGAACAAGTCAATATATTCTCAAAGAAATCAAGATAACGTTATCGGAAAGAAAAATAGAGCAAGGTTTGCAAAGAACGTGTCCTCATTCTATGGTATGGTTAAACCAACAGCCAAGATCATCAGGGATAAAAAGTAAGCGCTGACAATGGAATGGAGGTTGCTGGATATGCCGCAATTGGATTCTTTTCTTGACGGTATTTATGATGCATTACAGGAGCAGCGCGGGAGCCAAATGGGGTCTCGGGAGCAGAAGCGGCTGGAGCTTAGAAGCAGGTTGATTGAATCGCTCGGAAGCTTTGATATGCCGCAGGGGGAGGATGCCGATTTTCGGCCGATATTGCTGGAAAGCGTCGAGCTGGAGGACGTAATCCGCGAGAGGGTCGAGATATCGACCTTGGGCGGGCTTCGTATGCCGGTATATATTATGAAGCCCAAGCAGCTGCAGGGCAAGAATCCGGCTGTTCTGCTATGGCACGGTCATGGCTACGGAAGCAGGTCATTGGTCGGCTTGCAGGAGGATGGATCGCCGAAGCCCGAGACGGGCAAGAGAGGGGATAATATCGCTCTAGAGCTCG
Organism: Paenibacillus sp. OAS669; assembly: GCF_014873645.1. Classification (NCBI taxonomy): domain Bacteria; kingdom Bacillati; phylum Bacillota; class Bacilli; order Caryophanales; family Paenibacillaceae; genus Paenibacillus; species Paenibacillus sp. OAS669. Next base: position 236,058 of record NZ_JADBDR010000001.1, on the reverse strand, counting down.
CACGCCGCGGACTTGTTGTTGTGGCGCCGGAGGTAGCAGGATTCGGTGACCGGAGGTTGGAGCGCGACCGATTGCAGGACCCCAGTCTAAAAAATTCATGCTATAACCTGTCGGTATCGTTAATGATGGCCGGTAAAACGACAGCTGGACTTCGCGTATACGAAGCGCTTCGAGCATCCGAATATGCATCGACCCTGGAGGAGGTGGATGCCGGACGAATCGGGAATATGGGACATTCCGGGGGAGGAACGATCGCTTCATTGTCCGCCGCTCTTGATCCTCGAATTCAAGCGTCCGTCGTCGGGATTTATCCGAACACCTACCGGGGCAGCATACTGGCCATGCGTCATTGCCTGTGCAATTATATCCCGGGCATGCTGCTTCATGCCGAAATGCCGGATTTGCTCGGATTAATCGCTCCGAAGCCGCTGTTTATCGAAGCGGGGATGGATGATCCGATATTCCCTGTCGCAACGACCCGGGAAGCGATTCGTATATTGGAGAATATTTACGCAGACATGGGGCTTAGCTCGAATTTGGATTCCCATGTATTCGAGGGCAGGCATGAGGTTAGCGGGGAGAGGTCCTTTGATTGGCTCGCGAATACTCTAACCAGGCTGAAGTCTTGATGGGAACAATTTCATTAACTATCCCATGTATAACGATTTTTCCGCTGCGTCGGCTAACGCGACTTGTCCTTCCCTGAGATTTTCAGTATGCTAAGAAAAGGAAAAGCTGAGTACTGCGAGGCAGATGTGGGGTAGATTCATGCAGAAACGAAACAGCCGCAAATATTTTCGGGCGCGTTTGGAAGAGATGATCGCGACGCTTCGCGAGGAGATTATTTCGGGAAAGCTTCCAATTGGGAGCTTCCTGCCCTCAGAGAATGATCTGGAGCTGCGATTTCAATTGAGCAACAACTCGGTCCGCAAGGGGCTCGAAACCCTCGTTGAGGAAGGCCTGATCGAGAAAATTGCCCGCATCGGCAACAAGGTCATCCGCCCACCCGAGCCGAGCGGTACCGTCATCAAATTCGGTTACGTCCAGGCAACCGGAGAGCTTGCCATGCTGGACAGCTTGCTTGATAGCTTTCACCGGCAGTATCCTCATATTCGCGTGCAGCCGGTTGAGCTGTCCTCGATGAATTACAGCCGAACGCTGCTGGAATATATGGATGCCGAAATGCTGGACGTCGCCATGATGAACAACAATAATTTTCAGGATTTCGCCGAGGCCGGACAAACCGGAATACTGGAGCCTCTTGAAATCAATGATGAGCTGTATCCTTTTGCTACAGCTCCTTTTGTAAGCGGGGAAGTGACGCTCGTACAGCCCTTTATTCAATCGCCCGTTGTGCTATGCTACAATAAAGAGCATTTCCGCGAATCAAGAGTTCCCGAGCCGGACAGCAGCTGGACATGGCGGGACTTGTTCTGCTACGGGAAGCAGCTCGCGGTGAAGGGCCGACGGTTCGGCTTCTATTTCTATCTTCCTTCCCGCAACCGGTGGCCCATCTTCATGCTGCAAAGCGGTGGAAAGTTCGAATCTGACGCCAAAGGGGAGTATCACCTGACAGCCAGCAAAGCTGTGGACGGCTTAGGCATCTGCAGAGAGCTGCTGGAGATGACCGATGTTTTTCCTGTCCTGCTGTCGGAGAGCGATGCCGATGCGGAGGCGCTGTTCTTGGAAGGGAAGGTATCCGTCATTATGACGACGTATTACTTCCTCAACCAGCTGAAGGATGCAGGCATTTCCTTTGATGTATCGCCCCTGCCCGGAATGGAAAACAACAAGACGCTGCTGATCGTCAACGGTCTGGCTGTCAACCGCCGTTCCCGGTCCAAAGAGGCGTCCAAATTGCTGGTGCAGTTCCTGACCTCCTACGAGACCCAGCTCAGGATTCGGCGTCAAACCTTGAATATTACGGCACACCGGTCGGCCATGGAATGGCAGGGGGAGGAAACGATATACCGCCCTTCGCGATTTTTCATGTACAGGGAGATTATTCCTACCTTCCGCCTCATCACGGAGATTGGGCTCAGCAACCATCAGCTCAAAGAAATGCAGCGGGAAACGATGCTGTTTTTATCCGGTCTGCAGGATCGGGACTCGTTATGCCGAAAGCTGGAGCAGCTGCTTCCGCAAGCGGACAGCGGGATTACCGCGAGCCCTAGTCTTAATAGTTAGATAAGAAAATATCCAAAGAATGATTCAGTGCAGGCTCCTAGGAGAGTCTGCATTTTTTTATATTTCGGGTGCCCACGAAAGCGCCTGAGACAGCCTCGAAGCCAAGATCCGCTTAGCGGTATTAGTTTGCCTATAGGATAATTGAAGTTTAGAGAACCGCTCGTCAATTGACTCATAATTAACCAATAATAACATCCGATTAGTATTGACGGAGTCCATAACCTAGTTTATAGTTAATTTGTGAGTCAGATAAAGGTCATAAAAGGATGTGGAGGAAGCCAGCAAGGAAACAAGGAGGGGTACGAATGCGGATCAAATCAAAACGGCTGTCAGGATTGATTCTCTGTGCTATTGCCGTATCGTTGTCGGGCTGCGAACCATCAGGAACAGCTGGGGAAGCAAAGACGGTGAAGGGAGAGGATTTGGTCAAGAAGGTTAGCGAGACGCCGACGGAGCTTGTTTTCTACGTTTGCGTCAATGGTTGGACGGAAGAGCAGTTTATGAGCACCTACGGAAACCAAATCAAGAAGAAGTTCCCGAACTACACGCTGAAGTTCATCCCGCAGAAGGACGCACAGACGCTGCCCAGCGTTATTACTTCGGGGCAAACCATCGATATTTTGATTACATCCATCGGACTAACCTCGAATTTTTTGCTGGCTTACGAGATGCAGGACGACATCAGCGGTCTCATCAAGAAGTACAACTATGATTTATCGCGGCTGGAGCCGTCCACGGTGGACATTCAAAGGCAGCTCGCCGGAGGCGGTATTTATGGATTGCCTGTCAGCACGACCTCTGCAGCTCTGTTTTATAACAAAGCCCTTTTCGACAAATTCGGGGTTCCTTATCCGAGGGATGGAATGACCTGGGACGAAATCTATGCTCTGGCCAAGACGATGACCCGAACCGATAACGGCCAGCAGATTAAAGGGATGACGATGTCCGTCCAGCATTTGATGCAGCTAAACCAGTTATCGGCCCCTCACATTGACTCCAAAACCTCCAAAGCGGCATTTACAGCGGACAGCTTCCGGCAAGCCTTTGGAAATTTAACGCGGTTTTACAGCATTCCGGGGAATGGACTCCTTAATAACCAATATAATCTGGTAAGCCAGCAGGAGCCGTTCTATAAAGACCAGAATGTCGCCATGTTCGCCGCCTTGAGCACAACGGCTAGGGTGTTCAAGGACTCTTTGGATTGGGATATCGTACAGCTCCCTGTTTATAAGGAGAAGCCCAACGTAGGTCCGCAATCGTACCCTACCTACTTTTATTTATCCAAGGGAAGCAAGAACAAGGATGCCGCCTTCCAGGTCATGTCCTATGTTACCTCGGATGAATTTCAGGATTTTATTGTCAGGGACGGCTATTCCTCGATTTTGAGCAACCAAGCCTCAATTATGAATCATTTCGCATCCAACGACCCGGTGCTTGCACATAAGCATGTGAAGTCCTTGCTTCCCGAGAAATTCGCCGATCCGACGGAAAAGACCAAGTATCAGGCCATCGCCGATAAAGAGATGCTCGCCGCTCTAGTCGATATTGCATCGGGTAAGGACGAGAATACGGCATTGCGGGAAGCGGAGGAGCGGGCGAACAAAGCTATTGAAGCGACTAAGAAGTAAATAGGATGCAGTTGTCAGCTGGAGGGGAAATCATGGATTATCAAGGTATTCGTTTTCATAACGTGGTCGAGCTAGAGCGTAAGGAGCTGCTTCCGGGCCTGAGGCTTCAGCGATTTCCGAAGCAGGTCCGGCATGCGTTAAGCGAGAATGGAAGGACGAAAGCGGTGCAATCGAACGGATGTGAGCTTCGTTTTGTTACCGATGCGAAGCATGTGAGGGTTACCCTGGCTTCTCTGGAAACGAATGGACGCGTGCTTGTGTTCCGCGGCGATTTCTTTCACTCCTCACACACTCTCCAGGCAGGCATCGCGCATACGATTCATCTGGAAATTCCGGAGCGTTTTGCCGATGTGGAGCCGGACAGCCTGCATAACCGGGCTTTTTCATCTAAGGTATGGCGTGTTTTTTGTGAGCGCTTTAACGCTGTCTTTTATGAGGTGGATGCATTTGGCCATGAGGTTCGGCCGCCTGACCGGGATGAGGTTCCGAGATTGACCTATCTTGCCTACGGGTCCTCGATTACTCAAGGGGCGGGAGCGTTAAGTCATTATAACGGATATGTGCAGCAGGCAGCGAGAAGGCTTGAGGTGGATGTGCTCAATCTTGGCTTGAGCGGCTCGTGCCATTGTGAGCGAGAGGTGGCTGATCATATAGCGGAACGTTCGGACTGGGACTTCGCATTTCTTGAAATCGGCGTCAATATGATGTCCAGTGTTCCTGCAGAGGAGTTCTCAAGGCGCGCTTCCTACTTGTTGGACGGCATTATTGCCAAGCATCCTGACAAACCGGTTTTCTTGACGACGATTTATCCGAACCGGGCCAGCTTTTACAAAGATCAGAGCCATGCAGCGGCAGACAATATGAGAAAATATAACGAAATTCTGCGAGCGTATGCAGAGTTCAAGAACCACAACCGGCTGTATCTGCTGGAAGGAAGCGATATTATGACGGATTTCACTTCCTTAACCAGCGATTTGACGCATCCATCCGATTACGGTCACATCTCAATGGGAGAGCGTCTGGCTGAAAGTATGCGTTCCGTAGTGGAACGGCTGAGGGAAGAGAAACAACACGAGGAGGCGTCTTTATGATTTCTATTAACTTATCCGGACAAATCGCTTTAGTGACAGGAGGGAATGCAGGCATCGGATTTGCCATTGCCAGCAAGCTTGCCCAAGCCGGGGCACGGGTAGCGATCAATTATTTAAGCAAGCAGGAGGCGGCGGAGCAGACAGTGCAGGCTATTCGGAACAACGGCGGGGAAGCGCAATGCTTCCAGGCGGATGTAACGGACGTGCAGCAAATATCGTCCTTGATTGAAAAGGTGGAGCAAGCGTTCGGAGGCAGGATAAATATTCTGGTAAACAACGCGGGGCATATGATCCAGCGTATCCCTAACACCGAAATGACCGAAGAAGGATATCAGCGAATCATGGACGTAAATTTCAAGAGCACCGTATTCCTGAGCAAAGCCGTTCTGCCGGGCATGATGGAGAAGGGCAGAGGGAAAATCGTCAACATGGCGTCGCTTGCGGCGCACAATGGCGGAGGTCCCGGGGCTTCGGTCTATGCGGCCAGCAAAGCGGCGGTCATGGCTTATTCCAAGGGCTTGGCCAAGGAGGTCGCCCCTCACGGCATTCAGGTCAACGTCCTTTCGCCGGGCTTTATCGGGCAGACGGCTTTTCATTCAACGTTTACTTCCGACGCCGCACGCAAGGCGACGGTAAGCGGAATCCCGCTTGGCCGGGAAGGCCTACCGGAGGATGTGGCCAACAGCGCGCTGTTCCTCTCTTCGCCGCTGTCCGATTACTTGACGGGGGAAACCATCGAGATTAACGGTGGCATGTTTATGCGATGAACATTAGCGAGAAGGTTACGAAATATGGCTGGGCGGCTAAAGTGCTGGAACAGCTGCAGAAGGAACTCGACCTGGCTATGGCCTTGCCGCTGGATATTCCGGTCGAGCCTGGAGGCTGGTGGCATCAATATGTCTGCCCGAAGCATCATACGGAGCTGCTGTTCGATCCCATAGAGGCGAATGCCAGGGAATTTCACTGCCCAGAAGGCTGCACGCTGCAAGGGGAGCCTTATCGCGGAGCCTGGCTGGTGATGAAGCATCAATCCTATGCCCGGTATGCGCTTCAGGCAGCCGCCGTTTATGCCGGAACCGGACAGGAGAGTTATGCCCAGTGGAGTAAGGATATTCTTTTGCGATACGCGGCGCAATTTCCAAGCTACCCCGTTCATCCTGAGGCGGAAGGCTGGATGCTCAAAGGCAGGGCATTTCATCAGGCCTTGACGGAGGCCATCTGGGCTACGACATTGCTGCGCGCGTATTTGCTTCTTGGTGACGCTGGAAGAGAATCCGCCGGGAAGAATGAGACTGATCAGCTGGAGCTGTTCTTCTCTATGCTGGAGGAAAGCATGACTCAATCCAGAAAGCTGCTGGTCGAAGTGCAGAAGAAGCCGGAGAGCAATTATACGGCCTGGCTCAACGCTGCGCTTGCCTGCTTATATGCTCGAAGGCAAGATTCGGAGCGGATGAAGGAGCTTCTCGAAGGAGAGGGGGGACTCAGGCATCACTTATCCATCGGGATTCGTCCTGACCAGATGGAATACGAGGGGAGTACCTACTACCATGTATTCGTCCTGCGAGCTTATTTTATTGCAGCGGAGATGGCCGGCCGGCTAGGTATGGATTGGTATTCAACGACAGGAGAGCAGGGGCAATCGTTTGAAGGGATGCTGGACGTCATGGCAGCTTTGGCTAATGATCAAGGCGAGCTTATCGCGCTTCATGACGGCCCATATCAGCGTATACCGTATGCCAGAGAAATCGCCGAAACGGTAGAAGTCGGATTAACTCGGTATAAGAAAGGAAGGTATGTGCCGCTTCTCCGTGAGGCATACCGCCAGATGTACGGGAGGCCGGTGAGAGCCGGACTAGAAGCGCTTGTCTACGGCCAAGGAAGTTTGGAGGACTATCATGAGCCGGATCCTGGTCGGAATACCTCGAAGCTGCTCGAATCATCCGGTTTTGTCATTGGGCGAAGGCCAAGCGGACTGCTCTCGTTCTTTGCCGATTACGGGGAGCATGGAGGATCACACGGCCATTACGATAAGCTGCATTTGACACTGGCATCCAGGGATGGATGGCTCGCGCCTGAGCTCGGAATGGTGCCTTACGGCTCGGTCATGAGAAAGGAATGGTACGCTTGTACCGAGAGTCATAACACGGTTGTAATAGGTCAGCGGTCACAAGCCGCTCATACAGGGAAGCTTGTCCGTTATGAAGATAATCCGGAATGGACCTACGCTTGGCTAAGTTCATCGGAAGCGTATGAAGGCTGCCGAATGGACCGGCATCTGCTGCTAACAGGCAGCTGGCTGTTGGATTGGTTTGAGGTTGAGCTTGAGGAAGAAGCCGCTATAGATTGGTGGATGCACAGCCCTAAGTTATCTCCATTAAATAGCGAGCTATGGAAGCCAAAATCCGGCTTGCTGGATGAGGCGGGATCGTACCGTTATGTCCAACCGGCTTCGGAATGCATCGGGCAATCGGCCGAAGCGGATTGGGTCCAGCTAACCATGAGCGGAAAAAGCGGGGAAGGGATCCGAATGTCGGCTTGGCTGTCCCCGAGCTCCCGTATGGTACTTACAGAAACCCCGGGAACTGCGGAGCGGCCTATCGATAGGATGCATGGCATTCTTCACCGGCAGTTTGGACGGAAGGCTGCTTTTATCACGGTATATGGCGCAACTGGAAGCGGCAGCCTTAGGATGTCCCTTTTACCTAAGGATAGGAAGGCTGTTGAGCTGGGAAAATGGCGCGCTGTCTTAGATCCGGTACGCGGACTTGAACCCGAACGGTTATAAGGTCCGATTCAGCTACAAAATGGTTCTGGACTTCATGAGGAGAACAAAGTAACATTACAAGTGAAATGAAACATCTTCATAAGAAGAACGTAGAAGAAGTATGCCCGAATGGGATAAGCATGTGCGGGTGCAGAGCAATGTACCCTAAAAATCAAATAATGTAAGTATACCAAAAGGAGGTGAATGCATTGTTTGAGGTTCAGGAAATGGTCATCCACGAATGGATTCCCTACTTGATTTCCATAAGCGTCATTTGTACGTTCACGTATGCTTATCTAGCCCATCTTCATGAAGGAACTACAGAAGGGCTGTTCCCGGTCCACCATGACTGGGTCCCTGTATTGCCCATGCCCATGCCTGATGGCCACCGGGTGGAGCAGCATCATTGGCTCACCAGAAAAGTAAAGCGAAAAGAAGCGCCTGATGGTGATTTGGAAGATTGTTATTCTTCGTTGGGAGTTAAGACTTTTATCCAACGAGGAGGACCTTTATGGCCAACAATGCATTCACCTTTTTCAAAAAATACAGCTTATTCGCAGCTCTTGCAGCATTAGTTTTATTAAGCGGGTGCGGCGTCAGCGGTCCTAACGCAACGATCGATGCCAACACTCCGGGATTTTTTAATCATTATATTGTGTTTCCTTTTTCTTATTTAATTCAGCATTTTGCTTCGTTCTTTGACGGAAGCTATGGTATGGCGTTAATCCTGTTAACCTTGCTGGTCAGACTGGTGCTGCTTCCGCTTATGATGAGACAGTACCGCAGTCAGCACATGATGAAGCAGAAAATGAACCTCCTGCAGCCTGAATTGAAGGAGCTTCAGGAGAAATATAAAGATAAGAGCGATGCGGAGTCCAAAGCCAAGCTGCAGCAGGAAACGATGCAGCTTTATCAGAAGCATCAGGTTAATCCGCTTGCCGTAGGCTGCTTGCCGATGTTAATCCAGATTCCTATCCTGTCCGGTTTATATTATGCAATCAAGCTTACACCGGAATTGGCCGACCATTCCTTCCTGTGGTTTCAGCTGGGACGTCCCGATCCGGTTCTGCCGTTCATCGCGGCGATCATTTATTTCTTTCAATTCAAGGTTTCCCAGATGGGAACGGACCCGGCGCAGCAGAAGCAGTTTGCCTTGGTCGGTTATATATCGCCGATTATGATGGCTGTATTCTCATTCAGCGCTCCGGCAGCCGTTCCACTGTATTGGGTAGTGGGCGGAGTCTTCGTTCTGCTGCAGACTTTATGGGCCAAAAAAATCTATCATTCGAAGCCCGGCGAAGCTTTGAGCCTTGAGAAAAATCATTAATGAAGAACCGGCAAGCCCTTAAGGAAAACAGCTCAGGCAGTCGGTATAAAAAAACTAAGCGGCCTTCGTTCCGAATTCATCGGACGGAGGCCGTTTTATTTTTCCTTATACGAGGCTTTTGCCTTGGCTTACTTAAGAAGTAATAAACTGCCCGCCGTTAACATGCAGCGTTTCTCCCGTCACGAATCGGGAATCGTCGCTTGCGAGATAGACATAGGCTGGGGCCAGCTCGAAGGGCTGCCCGGCACGCTTCATAGGGGTATCGGACCCGAAAGTCGATACCTCCTCGGCCGAATAGCTTGAAACGATCAATGGCGTCCAAATTGGGCCAGGAGCTACGGAGTTCACCCGGATATTTTGGTCGACCAGCGACATAGCGAGAGACCGTGTGAAGGTGACGATAGCCCCTTTGGTAGAGGAATAATCGATGAGCTCTTTATTGCCTCTGTAGGCCGTAATGGAAGCGGTGTTGATGATAGAGCTTCCGGGCTTCAAATGCGGCAGCGCAGCCTGAGTCATAAAGAAAAACGAGAAAATATTGGTGGTGAACGTGTTGAGCAGCTGCTCCTCGGTAATATCGAGAATGCTTTGCTGCGGGAATTGAACCCCGATATTATTGACCAGTATATCAAGCTTGCCGAACGCTTGCAGCGTTTGCTCCACGACGGAGGCGCTTTGGGCCTTGTGCCGAAGATCGGCCTGAATAGCCAGACATCTTCCGCCGAGCTGCTCGATCCGACGCTTGGTTTCCTCGGCGTCCGGTACTTCATATAAGTATACGATGACCACATTGGCCCCTTCCTTGGAAAAAGCTATAGCCGCTGCACGTCCGATACCGCTGTCGCCGCCGGTAATTATGGCAACCTTGTTTTTCAATTTGCCGCTTCCGGCATAGGATGGATTTTCGGTAATCGGGCGGGGATTCATTAAGTATTCAAGTCCAGGCTGCTGATCCTGATGCTGAGGGGGGAATGTGATAGGTTGTTCCTTGCACACCGTTTTTTTACTGTAATACGGGTAAACTGGATACGAATTCATGGGTACCTCCAAACAGACTGGGTATTTGTTCGGAGTTAGTGTATTCCTTAGCCTATCTGCAGGTTACTGGGCTTGCAAGATTTCTGCTCTCAGATAGCCTTTTTGGCATGTTCACAAAATGTTCACAATACAAAAGCTAAACAATCAGCCGATTCAAGTCGAAATAATAAAAGTGCCTGAAAGTAAATGAAACCCAAAATTGTTAAAAAATACACAAATCTATATTAAAAAACAAGGATTTCAACAGCATAACCCAGCTCATGCTCTCTATGAAATGGGAATTAGGGCACAAATTTACGAAAGAATGGAGTAGGTCATTGGACAGGGTCGTATGAACACGACAGCTAGAATGAAGCAAGTGAAGCTTAATATCAAACTAGAAAAACAAATGTGGAGGATCAACAACATGAAAAAACGGTTTATCGGAATGACGCTAGCGTTAACTTTGCTGTGGGGATCGGCAGTATCTGCGGCGGAGAACAAATACAATTGGATCGATGGCGGAAAAAAGGTGGATTTGAAGCAAGTGGCGACGATTGATTTGGATCCGTCCTTTGTCTTTCTGGATGCAGCCAATACGATGAAGATGAGCAAGGATAATCACGATTCGCCCTCCGGCAAGGAACTCGGCAGTATTTATCCGAAGGATGAGAATCAGAACTGGGCCGTCATCTTCGAATACGAGGAATCGGGTCACATCAAAGACGATGAGAAAAAGAAGATTGATGCCAAAGCGATTTTGAAAAGCTATCAAAAAGGGACGGAAGAAGCCAATAAGGAAAAGCAGCCTGGTCAAAGGCTATACGTAACTGGCTGGGACGTTGAGCCTTTCTATGACGAAAAAACACATAACCTCACTTGGTCCATGCTGGCGGAGGACGATAACAAGGAGCAGCTGCTGAATTACAATGTGCGTATCTTAACGAGACAAGGGTACGTATCGGCCATTCTGATCTCCGACCCTGAGCATCGTGAAGCGGATAAGAAAGTGCTGACTGAGAAAATTTTGACCAAGCTGGAGATGAAGCAGGGGCAACGGTATGAGGATTTTGACGCATCCAAGGATAAGGTATCGGAATATGGTCTGAGCGCATTGATCCTTGGCGGCGCCGGATTGGCTGTTGCCAAGAAGGTCGGCTTGCTTGCCACAATCGGCCTATTGGGTAAAAAATTCTTTATTGTCATTATCGCAGCGTTCGGCGTGATCATTGGCTTGATTAAGAAATTGTTCAGCAGGAAGAAGAAGGAGCCGGTGCAGGCCTCACCGCAGGATCAGCACGAAAACACGCCACCGGTGTAAGGAGTCCATATTCCAGAATGCAGGAGGGATACGGAAGTGAATCAGGTTTTTTCCAGATTTATTAACAAATACCTGCTGGGCTATGCATTTCAGCCTGCACGAAGAAATCGGCGAGGGGACATGGTGCTTGTCAAAGGGAAGCTGATCAACCGCGGCGTATACATAGGCTTTTTCATAGCGCTATGCGCGTTTGCTTTATTCTATTTGGACGAGGACGATTCCGAGGATTGGATTTATCATCTTATTTATTTGGGAGCGGCCGCGCTTTTTCTTGGTGTGTGCTCCATCATTCTCGCTTGCTCCAAGACAGTGGTTAGCGATCGGTATGTGACGAGATACCAGTGGTACGGGAGGAAAACGATCTATTTTGAGGATATTCACACCGTATCCTTTACCCGATTTTTCGGAGGCTGCTTTGTTCTTAAAGACGCCAGGAGGACGGTATGGGTGCCGATGGAAAATATGGGGAGTGCCGAATTCGTTGAGCTTCTCTGCGAAAAGCTCGGCAAGGAACGCTGCGCTGCCGCGGTACAAGCGATCCATAATAGAAAAAATGAGCTGGCCAAGCTGTTCTAGTGAGTGGCGTAGGAAAGATCGGTTCCTGTTACGGAACCGGTCTTTTTCGATTTACGGCGCCGGCCTCGAAAATTTATTAAGTCTGGCGTGTAAAAAAACAAAAGCACTTCGCTTTGCAAGGAAGTGCTTTCGGGGGCTCATGCAGGGAGATTGACCCGAACGGTCAATCATGCAAGGCGGCTTGCCGCTTGCAGTGGTCTTCTACAACGAGGCAGGCCATTGCCTCGATGACCGGTACGATTCTGGGGCAGATACACGGATCGTGTCTTCCCAAGGTTACGATGGTCTGTTCCTCCCCACGGACATTCACCGTTTGCTGCGGGACGGAGATGGAGGATGTCGGCTTGATGGCAACGCGGAATACGATCTCGTCTCCGGTGCTGATCCCGCCAATGATACCTCCGGAATGATTGCTCAAGAAGCCGGAGGCATCCATCGCGTCGTTATGCTCGCTGCCCAGCATGGCAGCCGCGGCGAAGCCTGCGCCGAATTCGATACCTTTGACCGCGCCGATCGAGAGCATGGCTTTGGCCAGATCCGCGTCCAGCTTGTCGAATACGGGTTCGCCAATCCCGGCCTTCACTCCCCGAATTCTGCATTCCACTATGCCGCCGCAGCTGTCCCCGGCCGCGGCCAGTGCTTCAACCTTCTCTATCATCCGCTTTGCGGCTTCCGGGTCGGCGGCCCGAACCGCATTGCGTTCGATTTCGCTTTCTATGAACTGTGTTCCTGAGATCCCGCCGATCTCTTTGGAATACGCGACCACAGAAATGCCGCGCTTCTCAAGCAATTTGCGAGCTACCGCGCCCGCTGCAACCCTTCCCGCCGTTTCCCTTCCCGAGGCTCTTCCGCTGCCTCGATGATCCCGAATCCCATATTTTTGCAAATAGGTATAGTCGGCATGTCCGGGGCGGAAGGCCAGCTTGATATCGTCGTAAGCAGACGGTCTCATGTCCTTGTTATATAAAATGATGAATAACGGCGTACCGGTTGTTTTTCCTTCGAACATTCCAGACAGTATATGGACCTGATCGTACTCCTTCCGGGGGGTTGTAACGGAAGATTGCCCCGGCTTCCTCCGGTCCATCTGCACTTGTATATAGGCCTCGTCTATCTCTACCCCTGGAGTCACCCCATCGATTATGACTCCCACCGCTTCTCCGTGAGACTCTCCGAATGTGGTGATTTTAAATGTATCCCCGAATGAATTTCCTGCCATCGTTTGCCGCTCCTTTGTAATCGTCTTTTAGTGTGATGTTAAGGGTTATTATAAGGCTTACTTTGAAATAGATGAAATAGCAATAAAGCGAGAAAGAAATAGAGCAGATCTATATCATGTTTAACATATGTAATATAACCTAACACAATAACTAAAGTTTGTTAGGGAAGAATCGCGGTAAACACGAACAATAAACTAAATAATACATAGAAACATACGTGTTATTGAAAAATTTTTTTTAAAAACATGGAATTATCATAAAAAAAGTATTGAAATATCCGGCTTCAGCCGTTAAATTAAATGTATGAGTAATGTTATCTAACATAACATTGACTTGATAATATGGTATTTCGCAGTGAGTAAATCAAACTTGATGTTAATTAACATTACATCAACCGAGGAGCGGATGGGTATGAGAAAGAAACTGGTATTAATCGGCAACGGGATGGCGGGTGTAAATGCCATCGAGCAGCTGCTAAAGCTTGCGCCTCATGATTATGATATCACGGTATTCGGAAGCGAGCCTCATCCGAATTACAATCGTATATTGCTGTCCTCCGTCCTTGCCGGCGATGCAGATATCCAGGATATCGTCATTAACGATTGGGATTGGTATAAGGATAATGGAATCACCCTTCATGCCGGTCAGACCGTAAATCATATCGACACTCAGCGTAAAATCGTAAAAACATCTAGCGGTATGACGGCGGAATATGATGATCTGATTCTGGCAACAGGTTCACTACCTTTTATGCTGCCGCTCCCCGGCGCAGATAAAGAGGGGGTTATCGCCTTCCGGGATATCAAGGATTGTCAAACGATGCTGGAAGCCTCCAAAACCTATAAGAAGGCGGTCGTCATAGGCGGCGGCTTGCTCGGATTGGAAGCGGCCCGGGGCCTGCGCAATTTGAACATGGATGTATCGGTCGTTCATATTTTTAAATATTTGATGGAGCGCCAATTGGATGAGACGGCATCGCGTATGCTGCAATCGGAATTGGAAGCCCAAGGGATGCGGTTTTTGCTTGAGAAAAATACGGACTCCATCCTGGGCAAGAAGCGAGTGACCGGCGTAAGGTTCAAGGACGGCAGCGAAGTGGAAGCCGACCTTGTCGTCATGGCTGTCGGTATTCGACCGAATGTTGACTTGGCCAAGGAAAGCGGGGTTGAAGTCCATCGGGGCATCGTGGTCAATGACTACATGGAAACGAATATACCGAATGTATATGCCGTTGGCGAATGTGCGGAGCATCGCGGGGTAGCTTACGGGCTGGTGGCTCCTCTGTATGAGCAAGGGGCCGAATTGGCCAAAAGGCTGGCGGGAGTCGCTTCCCAGGGATATCAAGGCTCCGTCGTATCGACCAAGCTGAAAGTGTCGGGGGTTAACGTATTCTCCGCAGGGCAATTCTCGGATGAACCGGGTACACGTTCGGTGCGGGTGCAGGATGATTTTGAAGGGATTTATAAGAAAGTCGTCATCAAAGACGGTAAGGTTATCGGCTCCGTTCTATTCGGAGATACCAGCGACGGCTCGAAGCTTTTTGCCATGATCCGTAACGGCGAGGATGTAACAGGAAGAGAGAAGCAGGTACTGCTGGGAGACAGCGCCGGAGGCAGCGGTAAATCAGGGACGGATTATGTCGCATCCCTGCCGGACAGTGAAATTATTTGCGGCTGTAACGGGGTGTCCAAGGGGACGATCATCAATGCCATTCAGGAGAAGGGCTGCAGCAGCGTCAATGAGATCAAGGCCTGCACCAAAGCTTCGGGCTCCTGCGGAGGCTGCAAGCCCCTGGTCGCCGACCTTCTGACTCTTACTTTAGGTGCAGACGGCGTCAAAACAGTCAAGGAAGGCATATGCGGCTGTACGGAGCATTCGCGGGATGAAATCGTGGCAGCTATTCGCAGCATGCATCTGACGACGACCAAAGAGGTTATGAATGTGCTGGAATGGAAAACGGAGGAAGGATGCTCCAAGTGCCGCCCGGCGTTGAACTACTATTTAGGTATGATTTGGCCTGAAGAGCATGAAGATGAAAGAGAATCACGCTTTGTCAATGAGCGGAATCATGCCAATATCCAGAAGGATGGAACCTATTCAGTCGTGCCGAGAATATACGGAGGCGTAACCTCACCGCAGGAACTGAAACGAATCGCCGAGGTGGCTGAGAAGTACGAGGTGCCGATGGTCAAATTTACCGGCGGACAAAGACTCGACCTGCTGGGTGTGAAAAAAGAAGATTTGCCGAAAGTATGGGCCGATCTTGATATGCCGTCCGGTTATGCGTATGGGAAAGCCTTAAGAACCGTGAAAACCTGCGTCGGATCTACCTTCTGCCGGTTTGGAACCCAGGATTCCATAGGAATGGGAATTAAGCTGGAAAAGAAATTCGAGCGCTTGAACACCCCTGCCAAGGTGAAGCTTGCCGTTTCCGGCTGCCCTCGCAACTGCGCCGAGTCTTCTATTAAAGATTTCGGGGTCATAGCGATCGATGGGGGCTGGGAGCTGCATGTCGGGGGCAACGGTGGAGTGAAGGTGAGAGCGACGGATCTGCTCTGCAAAGTGAAGACGGAAGAGGAAGTGCTCGAATGGGCAGGGGCTTTCCTGCAATATTACCGTGAGCAAGCCAAATGGAATGAACGGACCAGCGAATGGGTGGAGCGTGTTGGCGTTGCTTCGATTGCTGCGGCTCTCGAGAAGAAGGAGGATCGCGAAGCCTTGGTGGCACGCATTGAGAAGACACTCAGCTTAACGACGGATCCATGGAAAGAAATCATTGAGAAGGATAAGCTGCGGGCTACTTTCGAAGAGCTCCAAGCAAAAGATATGACCGCGGTTCAACATTAATCAGGATTATCGAATTAGGAGGGGTCTTATGAAAAGAATAGTTGTAGCTAACGAATCGGACATTATGGAACGAAGAGCAAGAGTGATTCATGTGGATGGTGTAGAAATTGCGATTTTCAAACTTTCGGACGGCGGCTTCAGGGCCATTGAGAACCGCTGTCCTCATAAGAACGGGAAGCTGTCCGAAGGGATTGTGTGTGATCACCATGTGTTTTGTCCGCTGCATGATTGGAAAATCGATCTGAATGACGGCATCGTACAGGCGCCTGACGAAGGCTGTGTCAAAGCATATCGCATAGAAATTGACGAGCAGACGAGAGATGTCGTTCTAGTCCTCGATAGCCCTGATAGTATTGCCTCATAATCATCTCGGAGGGTAGAAAAGGAGTTGGAAGGAATGGATTACGTCAAACCGGAGCAGGTTGTGGAACAGATGGTTCAAGCGGGCGTCAATAAGGCCCAGTTATCCATCAAAGATTTGCTGATTCGAGGATTTTTAGGCGGTGCCATATTGGCCTTTGCCACTACGCTCGCTTTTACCGCATCTGCACAAACGAAGCTGGGGCTCGTCGGAGCCCTGGTGTTCCCGGTAGGCTTCGTCATGATCGTTCTGCTTGGCTTGGAGCTTGTAACGGGGAGCTTCGCTTTGATCCCGCTGGCGGTTCTTAATAAACGAGTATCGGTTCGAAGCATGCTGAACAATTTCTTATGGGTAATTATCGGGCATTTGGCAGGCTCGGTCGCGTATGCGGCTCTCTTTTATGCGGCTGTAACGAACTTCGGACATGTTAGCGATAACGCCGTTATCCAAACGATCATCAAGACGGCTGAAACGAAGACGAACGGCTATTCGGGCATAGGGTTCGATGGGATGGTAGCGGTGTTTGCAAAAGCCGTGCTGTGCAACTGGATGGTGACATTAGGTGCGGTTATGGCCATGACAAGTCAATCTACATTAGGAAAAATCGCGGCCATGTGGCTTCCGATTCTCACGTTTTTCGCACAGGGCTTCGAGCATGCTGTCGTCAATATGTTCGTCATTCCGGCCGGCATGATGTATGGCGCCAACGTCACCTTCGGAGGCTGGTGGCTGTGGAATCAAATTCCTGTTCTGCTCGGCAATTTTGTCGGAGGGGTCTTGTTTACCGGGCTGCTGCTCTACTTTACCCATATGCGCAAAGATGCGGGCGTTCCTTCTAAAAATTCCAAGGCAGCTTAACCGCCTAATCATGAAGTGCTTCCGCTATAAAAACGGAGGGCTCTATCATACTTTTTCTATAACATAGCTTAGTTGAGGTGCTGCTTATGATGACGAAGAAGGGGAAAGTATTTTTTGTTGGAGCAGGACCTGGCGATCCGGATTTAATAACAGTTAAAGGATTGCGATGTATTCAAACCTCCGATGTGATCGTGTATGACCGGTTAGCCAATCCGGAGCTGTTGAAATACGCTCAGTCTAACGCGGAGCTTATTTTCTGCGGCAAGCATCCGACCCAGCATACGATGGAGCAGGGACAAATCAATGAGCTTATCGCCAGAAAAGCGCTGGAGGGATATACGGTCACCCGCTTGAAAGGCGGGGATCCCTGCATATTCGGCCGCGTTGCGGAAGAAGCTGAGGTGCTCGCAGATCTCGGGATTGCCTATGAGATTGTCCCTGGTATTACTTCAGGCATAGCAGCTCCGGCTTATGCGGGCATCTCCGTTACGCAGCGCAAAGTAGCGACGACCTTCACGATGGTTACCGGGCATTTATGTCAGGAGGACACCCTGTCCCCGGTGAAATGGCATGCGCTTGCTAACGGAACGGATACGATAGCCTTCTACATGGGGATGGGGAACATTGCCTATCTGTGTGAAGAGCTCATTCATTATGGCCGGAGCGCGGAGACTCCCGCTGCCGTCATCTCGTGGGGAACCCGCGCGGAGCAAAGAACGGTGACCGGGACTTTGGCCACCATTGCTGCAATCGTTCAGCAGCATCAGCTCCCCAACCCAGCTATTATTCTTATTGGCGAAGTCGTCAGGATGAGAGATAAGCTGGCCTGGTTTGAAGAGAAAACAGGATGAAACGGATAAGAATCGGCTGAAACGAATGCTTCGTGCCGGTTCTTTTTCTATTTGTCCGGGCATTTTTTTATGATAATTAAAAGATCGCGAACCCTTTGCGGGTAAGCGATCTTTTTTTCATTCTCACTATAACAGCACAAATCAACCTAACATCCTCTCCAATACAAACAACGCACCAAACAATACAAGCCCAATCCCTACAAGCAGCCAATCCTTCCGTGCAAACTGGATAGGAACCTTAGTGGAGTTATTCAGCCTCCGCAGCTTATACCCTCGGGCCTCCAAAGCCATGGACAGGTCCTCCGCATGCTTCATCATGGCAAGAAGAAGAGGGATCATAAATACCGGAACATCGCGCAGACGAAGCGACCCTTGCTTGGAGGTAGATTTCCCGCGTGCTTTGACGATGAAGGACATGCGTTCAATTTCCTTCCCGATAAGCGGGATGAACCGCAGCAGCAGGGAAGCGGAGAACGTAAATACAGAGACAGGAACCCGTAACCGCTCCAGGAACGATAGCCCCTGCTCCAGGCCGCGCTGCATCATGGTTATACTGGTGCTGGAGGCAAAAGCGACTCCGGTCAACAGCACCAGGAAAAATACCGCTAGCTGACGGATCGTACCGGATGCGGCTGTTATCGAAAAAGAAATGCTCTGGAAGTGCCACCAGGAATCTGAAGCGGAGATCTGTAAACCTGAAATGATACCGGAGATCATGATAAAGATTGCAAAGGCTTTTCCCGCTTTGTATAGAGTCTGCATGGATGCTCTGGCAACCGCAACAATACCCGCCGTTAATAAGCATGAAGCCAGCACGCCGGGCCAATGGCTCTGAATCAAAATTCCTGACGATACCGCAACATAGAACAGCCATTTGGCAATAGGATGAAGCAGATGGACACCGCTAGCGGTTTGTTTGTCCGGTGCCAAATGGGATCGCTGGTGATCCTCCCTTTCCAGAGCTTCGCCAGCCTTTACAGCCGGCTCACCTGCAGGAAGACCTCCCGCAGGCTTAATAGATTGCTCCCGCAAGCTTTCCCATAGGGCATCAGCGGTTTCCTCTGCACTAAATGGTCTTCGATCGCTGATTGAGATCCCCGCGGCCTCCAACTCTACGGCAAGCTGCATTGAGGTTGGCAGCCCGATATGAGCTTTAAGCAGGACGGACGGATCCGTATACAGATCCTTCGGCTCCAATACAGCTTCCAGCATCCCGCAGCGCATGATGACGACCTGATCGACAATGGGGAGGAACGTATCCAGATCATGGCTGACTACGACGGCTCCTCCGAGGCTTTGGTTCCGATGGTTGCGTATAGCTCTCAATAACGGTTCAATACTCGGTGGATCGATCCCTGCGGTCGGTTCATCCAGCAGCAGCCATCGGGGTCTCGCGGCTAAAGTGGCGGCCAAAGCCGCCTTTCGTTTCCAGCCGTCCGATAAGGAGAAGACGGACTCCTTCAGGATGGATTCAGGAAGAGTTAATTGATCTAACACTTCGCTTATTCTGCTATTCTCCTCCTCTTTGGAAAGACGGAGATGCTTCAAAGAGTACGAAAATTCCTTCCTGACACTGTCGGCGAACAGCTGACGCTCCGGATATTGGAATACAAGTCCCGTTTGAAGAAGGGACTCACGGTTCAATCGTTGCCCCCTCCAAAGCGGCTGGTCATCATACGATATGGAGCCGGATGTCAAAGGAATCAGCCCTGCCAGCGCATTCAGCAGGGTTGTTTTCCCCGAACCGGTTTGGCCAATGACAAGAGTGATAGTCCCCGGGAGAAATTGATGATTCATTCTTGAGAGTATCGGATGCCGATCCTCCTTCGGCGACACAACTGTGACATTTTCGAGTCTGATGGTCATAATGCTCTCACCGCATTACTCAGTTCATCTGGAGTTAACGGCTTGGACTTTAACCCACAGCCTCGATTTATCAATCGCTGGGCGACCTGAACGGTGAAAGGAGGAGCAAATCCCAATCGTTCGCAAGGACTCTGACCGCCGTCCGGCAAGCCATAAAAAAATTCGCGGCCAGGGCCGTCATATACGATACTTCCTTCCTCCAGGCCAATAACCCGATCTGAGCCCCTTAGCTCATCCAGCAGCTGCGTAATCCATATTATCGTGCTCCCCTCGGCGTGAAGCTGATGAGCCAGATCTAGAATGGTTTGCCTTGCTAACGGGTCAAGCATAGAAGTAGCCTCATCAAAAATATAGACGGAGGGGCTAACGGCCACGCATCCCGCTATGGCTAGCAGCTGCTTCTGTCCCCCGGACAAGGAGGAAGAGGCTGCATGGGCGAGGGGGGCGAGCCCGACCTTATCAAGAGCCTTCATGGCCAGCTCCTCCAACGAAGGGCCGCTGACTCCAAAATTCGTCAAGCCGAAGCAAACATCTTCAAATACCGTTTCTCCGATGATGGCGGTTTCCGGATTTTGAAAGACGAGCTGCGCCGCCGGGTTGCCAGAAATACATGCGGTGAAGGTGCCGTCGGCAACCGGATAAAGACCCGCCAGCACTTTGGCCAATGTACTTTTGCCGCTGCCGTTTGTGCCGACGATAGTTACCCATTCTTTGGCGCGTATTTGCATATGGATATCCCGAAGGATTGTTTTCTCTGAATCTTGTTGGGAAACCGTACATGAAACTTGCTCAAGAGATAGAATAATGGCTTCTTTCATTCATTTTACTCTTTTCTAACCGAAAGGTTTGTGCTAGAATGCAATTGTCAACTTAATCACTCGTACATAGGTTAACAAATAAAAGGAGCGTTTGCAATGAAAAATGGAATTACAACTAGAGGCATGGCTTTCAGCGCTTTGTTCGGAGCACTGCTGGTCGTATCCAGCTATCTGAACATTCATCTGGGCTTCACACCGATTCCCATTTCCCTGGAGAATCTGGTTGTCATGCTGACCGGGGCTATTCTCGGACCGCTATACGGATTTATAAGCGTTGCGATGGTCGTCGTTTTGACAGCGTTAGGAATCCCTTTGCTGCATGGGAGCGGAGGCTTTGCCCTGCTGCTAGGTCCAACCGGAGGCTTTATCTGGGCGTATCCGTTTGCCGCATTGTTGATCGGCTGGCTGGTGAAGCGGGTGAAAGGACGCGGACCTCTAACCTTTGTCATGACGTTTTTGATTCTGGAGTTGTGCGGTTCGCTGTTTCTATATGTCCTCGGGGTTCCGTGGCTCGCCCATAAAGCGGGAGTCTCCCTGCAAAAGGCAATGATTATGGGATGCTATCCTTATTTGCCCGGAGACGCCGTGAAGGCCGCATTAGCAGCGGTGATTCTCGTTCCGATACGTCAAGTTTTCCCGGCATCACGAATCGTTGGAGTAAGGCCAGGTGCTCATTCAGCGAAATAAAAAGGTTTTTACACCAATGGCAGCATTGTTCGAAGAAAAAAAACCAAGTCAAAAAACGGCCTTCGCAGCATTTGCGAAAGAGCCGTTTCTTTTTTTTGGCTCGCGGATGCTATTAAACGGTAATCAGGTGAACCCCGGAGTCTTTAAACAGCTTCATCTGGGATTCGGAAGCCTCCGACCCGGTTATGAAGGTGTGCACGCTGTTGATCGGGGCTACCGTATGAAGAGAGACCTTGCCGATCTTCGTATCGTCAGCGACAACGATGATTTCCTGAGCCGATTGAATCATGCTCTGCTTGGTAGGAACAAGCTGCGCCTCCGGATGGGTCAAGCCTTGAACCGGATGGATGGCTGGCGTGCCGATGAATGCCTTTTGCACGTGGAGGCTCTTCAACAGCGCGTCCGTGTACATGCCGTTCAGCATGAAGCTGGAATGATAGAGCGTGCCGCCTGTTACGATAACGGTGATCCCTTGGGAGTCCCGGAGCTCGGCAGCCACGTTGATATCGTTGGTCACAACGGTGATGTTGTTTCGGTTAACCAGATGGCGGGCAATATGAATCGTCGTCGTACCGGAATCGATAATCACATGATCCCCGTCTTCAATAAGGGATGCCGCCCTTTTCCCGATACGCGCTTTTTGATCCAATTGATCGCTAACCCGTTCTGAGAAGGAAGGCTCGATATTCGCTCCTTTGTCAACAATGACTCCTCCATGGGTTCTCTTCAGAAGCCCCTCCTGCTCAATCTCTGCCAAATCCCTGCGTATCGTGGCTTCATGCACCTGGAACTCTTTGGCCAGGTCGGATACGGTTGCGACGTGCTGGTGCTTTACAAGCTCAACAATACGCATTTTACGTTCAGCTGCTAACAAGAATGACGCCTCCTTTCGTTCCATTTTCGAAAATGTTCATTTATCGGTCCTATACATCGTTTTAGAATGTTTACATGTTTTTAGATTATGGAGAAAAAGGGGCTGTGTCAAGAAAAACTTAACATTTCCCGCATTGACAATAAAAGAAAAACGTATATAAAATGAATTAAAACGAACACGGTCAAACATATATTGTTTGTATTCGCTCGTTATACGGAAAGGAGGCAGGGTAACCAGTTTTTTTACATAACAGTAATGAAATATTTCGGGGCTCCCCGTAAGGTGCCAGAATCAGCTTCGAGGCCGTGGCATCACTTTGCAGGGGATTTTGGCAAGGCAGCCGGTCCAGACATACAGTTGCAGGATAGAACGAAATAAGTTGAAGCTTGCTTGATAACAACACTATTTTCGTGGAGGCGCTGATATGAGAAAACGAAAAGCTTTTTCACTACTAGCGATAACAGCGGTGGCAGGCGGCGTCCTGCTGACCGGCTGCAGTACCGGTAAAGAGGTCAAGCCGAATTCAGTTACGGCCAATCAGGCCGTAGAAGAGCTGTACAATAATGAACCGGTGACATTGCGATTTTATTCCCATAATGCCGGGATTCTTAGTGATGCCGACCTGGAGGAGCTTATCAGTAAGCCGGTTCGTGCCAAATACCCGAACATTACTCTGGAGCTTATTAAAGGAACCAACCTCGATAAAATGCTAGCCGCAGGCGAGGTACCTGATATTATTGCCACAAGCAATTATTATTTGCACGATGTGCTGCAAATGGGCCTCGGCACGGATTTGAACGATTTCGTAAAAAGCCAGCGCATCGACATGGGCCGTTTTGAACCGGAAGCGGTCAACGTCATGAAAAGCTTCGGCAAAAAAGGCGAGCTATACGGAGTCCCCTATGCCATGAATTACGGTGTGCTTGCATATAACAAGGATATTTTCGATAAATACGGCGTTCCTTATCCCAAGGACGGGATGACTTGGAACCAAATCCTGGAGCTGGCCCGCAAGGTTACTCGTGCCGATCAAGGCAACCAATATATCGGCCTGGATATGGGAGATCCCCAGACCTTAACCCGCGCTTACTCTCTTCCTGTGGTGGACGATAAGCAGGAGAAAGCGGTATTGACCTCTGACGGTTATAAAAAAGTATTCGGCCTATACCAGCAGCTGTACGAGATTCCAGGCATTGTCGATTCCAAGAAAAAGTATACATATGGCATCGATGCCTTCCTGAAGGAGCAGAAGGTGGCGATGTTCCCTTACTGGATTTCCGCATTGACCGCGCGATTGCCGCAGCTGAAGGAGCCGGGCAAGGATTTTAACTGGGATGTTGTGTCGTTCCCTTCCATGGATGACCGGCCTGGTCTAGGAAGAGAGATTGATTTCCACCTGGCGATGGTTCCTCCTAACACCCCGCATCCCAAAGCAGCCTATGCCGTAATCCAAAGCTTGATCAGCGATGCGGCCCAGACGGCCATGAACCGATCGGGCAGCCGATTATCCATATTGAAGGATCCGGCTATCCGTAATCAGTTTGCTGCAGATGCCAAGCTGTATGACGGCAAAAATCTGCTCGGTATTTTCGCTGTGAAGCCTGCGCCATTACCAGAAGCGACGGCTTATGACGTGAAGTCCTACAGCTTCTTAAAGGAAGGGATCAAGTCGATGGTTAACGACGGCAAGGATATCAATACTGCATTAAGAGAAGCCAATGACAAGGCGGACAAATACATACAAGAAATGAAAGCCGCTGCCAAATAGCCATTCGTAACAGAGGACATCTCCTAAGTTGATTTACAGGGGAGGTCCTTTTTTCATTGTGCGGTTTAGCGATAATCATTGACATAATATTTTGCTAAACTCAGGAAAAACCCATTGACATACCGACGGTAGGTATTTTATTATTAGTTTATAAACAAACCGACGGTCGGTAATATAAAAGCCGTTAGTACGATGAATACAATAGCGATGGTGTACAGCAGAAGTAGGAGGACAGATTTACAAGAAGGAATGAAAGCTAGCATAGAATGTGTTATGCCAAAGCGAATACGTTGAATGAATAGACGATTAGTATGGGAGGAAATGATCTTATGTCACGAGTTTTGAGAGGAATCTTAGTTACGCTGCTCATTAATGGTGCAGTTCCTTACGTATTGTATATTTGGCTGTCCAATACCATGTCGAGCTTCGCGGCATTATCCATTGCTACCGTAGTGCCGATGGCAGATAACCTGTTTCATTTGGCTAAGCATAAGAAGCTGGATGTGTTCGGCGGCATGATGCTGTTCACATTTTTGCTGGGGATCGGACTTATTGCGCTGGGCGGCGACGAGAAGCTGCTGCTCATTCGGGAATCCTTCATTACCGCTTCTGTAGGGCTGCTGTTCCTGGTATCCCTGTTGTTCAGAAAACCGTTAATCTATCACTTGGCAATGAAGTTCACCGTTCAAGACAGCACGCATGAGAAGTCGGCCTTTGCCGCGAATTGGGATTACTCGTACTTTCGCTTTGTCGTTCGGTTAATGACGGCTGTGTGGGGCGGCATGCTGCTTGTTGAGGCAGGAGTGCGGATCCTTCTTGTGTATGAACTGACAACGGCTCAATTTTTGGCGGTATCGAATCTCGTCTTCTACGGCTTTATCGGAATCACAATCTTATGGACCGCTCTGTACCGGAAGCATTCCAAGGTTCGATTGCATGCGATCAAAGCTGGCAAAGCAGTTTAATCCATTGAAGGGGGAGAGAGGAATGAGGAACGGGCAAGATATGCAAATTGAGCAAATCGGAGATAACGAGCTGGATTCCATAACGGAATTATATAATGATGTAACCCGCCATATGCGGAAGCAAGGCATCGATCAGTGGGACCAATATTACCCGACCAAGCCGGTGTTCCAGAACGATCTGCTCAACGGACATTTATATGGAATCCGGAAGGATTGGCAGTGGATTGGAGCTGTAGCGGTGAATGAGGAGCAGGACACGGCATTCGAGGGACTGCCTTGGCAGGATCCGTCCGGCAGTTGGATGGTGATTCACCGATTGGCGGTTCATCCGGATTATCAAGGGAGAGGCATCGGCAAGAAGCTGCTCCTGTTTGCGGAAGCAGAAGCGGTGAAGAAGGGCTATACAAGCATTCGTCTGGACGCGTACTCGGCCAATCCGTCAGCCGTAGGAATGTATGAGAAGGCAGGCTATAACCGAATTGGAGAGGTGCGGTACCCGTTCCGGAAGTATCCGTTTCATGTGTATGAGAAAATGATATCCCCAGAGCTTCGTCCTTCCTAAGGCGGGGCGCTTTTTATTTAAAAGCATCGTAGATGCTTTTCACGTGGATAATAACTTGCCCGCGTGTCGTCGGGCCGAGCGGATCGATTTGATTATTCCTCATTGGCATAAATAGGAACTCAGCCGGACAATCTAAGGGTAACAAAACAAACCAGCTGATGCCGGGAAGGAGCTCTTAGATGCCGCGTTCTTCTGAAGTATTGCCAAGATCGTCGATTTGGAAGAGTCATCAGATCCCGTTTGCCCAAAATTGGCCGCTGCATTTATTTATCATAGTATTTGTTCTGTACTGGATTTGGATGGCGGTTCATCCGGTCGATATGACAGACTTTCTGCTTGAAAGCGCGCTTCCTCTTATAGTAACGGTGGTAATTGCCTTTATGTATAAGCACTTTACGTTTAACAATATTTCGCACCTTCTTATAACGGTTTACCTGATGCTGCATCTGACAGGAGCCCATTACGCTTATAAATATGCTCCCCTTGATTTCTGGTACAAGAACACCTTTCACTCCGAGCACGGGGTCTCCGATTGGATCGTTCACTTTTCCTTCGGGCTTCTGATGGTCTATCCTTTGCAGGATATCCTGATTCGATTAGCTAAAACACGTTTGATCTGGATCCATGCTATTGCTTTTACTGTCATCATGGCAGTCAGTGCGATATTCGAGATCATGGAGATGGTGGTAGGTTTTGTTGCCAATCCTCAGCTGGGGCAGCAGTACCTGGGGCTGCAGGGAGATGTGCTGGATACACAGAAGGATATGTTGATGGCGCTCATCGGATCCTTGATCGGCATCGGTTGGGTGGTTTGTTACCGTTTCTTTCAACGTGAGGATGATAAGCTGGCGGATGATGGAGAACGGCACTCAGGAATGAGAGTAAAAGCAAGGTGACTGATATAGAAGGATTAGCGGGGATGATCCGGGCTTTATATAAGCCCGGTTTTTTGTCGTGCCGGAGTAAATATAAATAAACGAAATTTCTCCATATGAAAGTGGGTTTTGTCCATATTCCGGCTCATAGGCAAGTACTATAATGTTGGGTATATCTATCATTGGAGGTAGCCATGAGCATAAGCTTTGACACAACAACGCAAACCTTTCATCTACAAGCCTGTAATGCAAGCTATCTAATACAGATCATCAAATCGAAATATATTGCACACGTACATTGGGGCAGCAGGGTAAGAGGCACCAACATTGGCGGATTGCTGGCCAACCGCAAGCGCTGTTCCTTCTCCCCCTCTACGGACCCTAATGATCTTAGTCTGTCCCTCGATACTTTGCCGCAGGAGCTGCCAGGTTATGGAGGAAGCGATTTTCGGGTTCCGGCCTACCAGGTTCAGCTGGACAACGGGACGACAGTAAGCGAGCTCGTCTATGAATCCCATCGGATTTATCCGGGCAAGCCGCAGCTGCAAGGGCTTCCCGCGACTTACGTCGAACAGGACGATGAGGCGGAAAGTCTGGATATCGTATTGACGGACAAGCTGATCGGGCTGAAAGCAGTCCTTAGCTATACGGTTTTTCGTGATTGTAACGCCGTTGCCCGTTCTGTCCGCTTTTACAATGAAGGCAGCGGTCAGCTCAGACTTCTCCGGGCGTTAAGCATGGGAATCGACCTGCCCCATCCGAATTTTGATATGCTCCATTTATCGGGCTCCTGGGCTAGAGAGAGACATATAGAGCGGCGTCCTCTGACGACTGGAGGGGCATCCATTGAAAGCCGCCGGGGAGCAAGCAGCCACTCGCTCAATCCGTTTATAGCCCTGCTCTCAAAGGATGCGACGGAGGATCACGGGGAAGCTTACGGCTTCAGTCTTGTGTACAGCGGCAGCTTCCTTGCCCAAGCGGAAATCGATCCCTATAGTACAACCCGGGTAGTGATGGGGATTAATCCGTTCGACTTTTCATGGCTGCTGGAGCCGGGAGAATCATTCCAGACACCGGAAGCTGTGCTTGTCTACTCCGCCGACGGACTTGGGGGTATGTCGAGAACCTACCATAAGCTGTATCGTACTCGCCTGTGCCGGGGAGAATTCCGCGACAAGTCGAGACCCGTGCTCGTCAACAATTGGGAGGCTACCTATTTTAACTTCAATGCGGACAAAATCGAAGAAATCGCCAAGGCAGGACAAGAGCTGGGGTTGGAGCTGTTCGTGCTGGACGATGGATGGTTCGGCAAGCGGGATAACGACAAAAGCTCGCTCGGGGACTGGTTCGTCGACCTGAACAAGCTTCCTCAGGGACTTGAAGATCTGGCCGCCCGGGTCAACAAGCTCGGTTTGCAGTTCGGGCTCTGGTTCGAACCCGAGATGGTATCTCCGGACAGCGAGCTGTACCGCGCCCATCCGGACTGGTGTCTGCACGTTCCGGGACGCAGACGTACGGAGGCCCGCCAGCAGCTGATCCTAGATTTCTCACGCAAGGATGTGCGCGAGTACATTATCAAGGTCGTATCCGACATTTTGGCCAGCTGTCCGATTCATTATGTCAAGTGGGACATGAACCGCAACATGACGGAGATTGGCTCCGCCTTGCTGCCGGCCGAGCGGCAAAGAGAAACTGCCCACCGCTATATGCTGGGACTGTATGAAGTGCTGGAGCGAATCACTTCCGCCTTCCCGTACATTTTGTTCGAAAGCTGCTCCGGCGGCGGCGGCCGATTTGATCCGGGGATGCTGTTCTACATGCCCCAGACCTGGACGAGCGATAACACGGATGCCGTGGAGCGTCTGAAGATCCAGTACGGAACGAGCATCGTCTATCCGATCAGTTCCATGGGCTCCCATGTATCGGCGGTACCGAATCATCAGGTTCACCGGGTAACTCCGATTGAAATGCGCGGCCATGTAGCCATGTCAGGTAACTTCGGTTATGAGCTGGATCTGACCAAGTTCACCGAGCAGGACAAAGAGATGGTGAAGCAGCAGATTGCCTTGTACAAGGAGCTGCGGCCATTAATCCAGTTTGGCGATTTTTATCGGCTGTTAAATCCTTTTGAAGGAAACGAGACGGCGTGGATGTTTGTATCCGAGGATCAAGCTTCCGCTCTGGTCGCCTTCTTCCAGGTATTATCGAAGCCGAATGCGCCGCTAACGAAGCTGCGATTGAAGGGTCTTAATCCGAACTTGGACTACCTCGTCCAGGAGGACGGAACGCAGGAAGCGGATGGACTTCTGTTCGGCGGGGACGAGTTGATGCATGTAGGGCTTAATCTGCCCCAGTGGAAAGGGGACTTCCGCAGTCGCCTGTATCGCTTGACGGCCAAATAAACCATTTATTCTCGGGAGGAATCGATATGAAAAAGTACCGTTTGACGGATCTGCAGGATACGAGGGAGGGACATTTTCTCCAAGGGATTTTACCGGGAGAATATTTATGTACGGGGGGCCTGGCCTTCGAGAAGCCCGGCCATCGCACGCATACGAATGATGGTCCCGAAGGAAGAGACTATCATGTGCACAAGGATTGTGAAGTATTCATCATCGCACAGGGCAAGGGGCAGATGGAAGTCGATAAAGTGATGTACCCGGTGGTTACCGGTGACATTATTGTCATCGAACCCGGCGAGGATCATCATCTGATTTCCAGCACGGAAGACCCTGTCGTGACCCTATGGGTTCATGCGGGGCCGACGCGGCATAAAAATCAATTGGAAGAACAACAGGCATAAACTAACCAGAGTAAAAAGTCCTCATCTCACATAGGAGAAAGAGGACTTTTTGCGATCACGGGTTGTATCCGTTTGATCCAACAGGCTATGGCTTACGATTCAATGCCTTCAGCAGCCCGCTTACCATGCCGGAATGAGTGCTTTCATGCATGACATGGAAGGCAAGGAGCTCGCCGATAGTTTCGGCCTTCATAAAGTTTTCCTTCGCAATGCCTTGGGACAGCTTGCCGGATAGAACAGCCTGGACGCGGTTTGGCTGCGCTTTCAACTGTTCCAGGATCGTATCCCAGGCAGGCGGCGCTTCCGTCCAATCCGCGGGCTTCGTCCCGTTGCCGAAGAACGAGCGGTAAGTCGTCGGGCATTCGATGGGATGTCCCGACATACCGAATACCAAGGCATCCGTTACGGTAAGGACATGACCCATCTGCCACAAAATACTGTTATTGAAGCCTTCGGGGATCGTCGAGCGCAGCTGCTCCGGACATTGCTCCGCCTGCTTTAGAAGCTTGTCTCTGGTACGGGTAATCAATGAAAAGACGAATTCTTCTCTCATGCTCAACCTCCAGTGGGATTTCTAATTCCTCCCTATTATACTATGTCCGAAGCGCCATGGTACAACCATGCGGATCATTATAGCCGGCAAAGTGCAAGACATTTATTCAAACCCTCGAAACCGCTGACGGTATTGGGTAGCTGATTCCTGTGCGTATTTGCTGAATTGTCTCGCAAAATAATGAATGGAAGAGAAACCGAGCAGGCTTGCAATTTCAGTAACCGGCATATTGGTCTCCCGCAAATACGCTTTAGCTTTGTCCAGCTTGCATTGGAGCAGGTAGCTCTGCGGACTGGTTCCGGTCTGCTTATGGAACAGCTCATACAAGTAAGCCGTGCTGATCCCAAGCCGCCGGGCCCACTCTCCGACGTTCGCACTGGTGGCGTCGGTTTCCCCGAGCCATTCGATCATTCTGGCAACCCTCGGATCGTAGAACGTGTTATGCGGCTTCAAAGTGTGCTGAATATAACGGACAAGAAAAGACTCAAAGCAGGAACGCAGCAGCAGATCGCTGCCGACGGCCGCGTCGAAATAGGATTCGATAACGGTAAAAAAAGGCTCCATCCACGCAGGACGGTTAGATAGACGTGTGTGAACCGGCAAAGTAAAGCCTTCACTAAATTCCACTCTGTCGGCGCATAAGGAGAGGTCATACAGAGAGGCATTGTGCTCGTTAAGTTTTTTGTCTCCTTTTTGTTTGGGGGTGGAAGGAGAAAGAAGATCCACATAGACGGATGCATGAACCATCGGATCGTCTTGCTCCGCGATGAACAAATGAGCTTCACCGGGAGCGACATAGTACAAGTCTCCCGGTTCAGCCTGCCATGTTCTATCCCCGATCCGGACGCTTCCCCTGCCTGCCGTAATGCAGATGAAGATGTGGACGTACGGCAGTCGGGGGCCTACGATTTGTCCCGGCTTGAACGGGAAAAAGTTGGCGCTGAGAATGCGCGAGCGGATTTCAGTCAATGCAGCGGTGCTGGTTTTCAATGGAGGCGCCTCCCGGATCCGATTGCAGCAGTATGGTTATCGATTACCATCCGTTGTTAGGCTTAGGCTATCACGAGACCGCCCATTTGACAATATTTTATCCTACAATCGTGCAAATCATGGACTCCAGGATAAATATTATTTTTGCCTCTATTGCTATAATGTTTTCGATATCATTCCTGCCACGCAGGGGAGGTTCGTATCGTTCGAAAGTAGAAAATAAAACAAACTAAAGCAATGGAGTGTTCATAGGTATGATTTCTGCTCAGACTACTGATTTTATTCAAAAAGCTTCCTCGTTCGTAAGAGAGGCGGACGGTCGTATTAGCGAGCAAACCCGCATCTTAACCGAATGGGACGGCCATGCCGCTAAGTTTCGTCTTGTCAATGAAGGTCTAACTCCCGTATCCGTAAAAGAAATGGTTTTATTTAAGGGTGGATGGCCATATACAGGCGACACCAAGTTTTACGGTGAAGGCTACAGCATGCTGTCGCAGTACGGAGGGACGATCGCGCAACCGGGGCTCATAGGCAAGTTTGACGACCGAAAGCATTATAAGCTTCCGGCGACAGAAGGGTTCTTTACCGCCTACAACTTTGTACTGCTGTCACCATCCGCCTCAAGCCATGTGCTGATGGGCTTTACTTCCTGCAGCTGCTATACAGGTGAAATCCGGTTGGCAGACGGTCATTTCGAGGTGGTGCTGGACGGCGAGCAGCTGATTATTGAGCCGGGTCAAAGCTGGGAGCTTGAAAGCTTCGCCATCTTCGAAGGAACGGACAGGGAAACGCTTCTGGAACAATTCGGCCGGGAGCTGGAGGCCAATCATCCAAGATTGGAAACTCCGGGTGCTCCTAACGGATGGTGCTCCTGGTACTGCTTCGGCCCGCAGGTGACCGAACAAAATATATTTGATAACCTGCATGCAATAAGTGAGCAGGCACCTCAATTGAAGTACATTCAAATCGATGACGGTTATCAAGCCTACATGGGAGATTGGCTTGTTCCCGGAAAATCGTTCAGCGATATGGAGAAGCTGTGCAAACAAATTAAGGCCGAAGGCTTTGAGCCTGCCATCTGGGTCGCTCCGTTCATCGCTCAACAGGAATCGGCATTGTTTCAGAAGCATCCGGATTGGTTTATACAGGACGAGGTCGGACAGCCGCTCGCTTCCAACAAGATTTCATTCGGAGGCTGGCGTCATGGCCCTTGGTACATGCTTGACGGTACACATCCCGAGGCGCGGGAGTATTTGCGGCACGTATTCCGGACGATGCGCGAGGAGTGGGGCTGCCATTACTTTAAGCTGGACGCGAACATGTGGGGTGCGCTCCCCGGCGGCCGCCGTTATATTCCTGAAGCGACGAAAGTGGAAGCGTACCGCATGGGGATGGAGGCTGTCCTGGAAGGGGCGGGACACGACAGCTTCCTGCTGGGCTGCAACGCTCCGATGTGGCCATCTCTTGGAACCGTTCACGGAATGCGCGTAACCGGAGATATTGCCCGAAAGTGGCATGTCTTTGCACTGCTCGCCGCCGAGGGCTTTTCCCGGAACTGGCAGCATAACCGCCTGTGGGTCAATGATCCGGATTGTCTGGTGCTTGAGAACCGCAATATCAAGCTTGTTGATCCCGATGGTACTGTACGCCATGGGCTATCTGCGATTACACCGGATGAGTTTAGTTTTCATGCGGCATACATTATTGCGTCTGGCGGTATGGTGCTGTCCGGGGATGA
Organism: Paenibacillus sp. OAS669; assembly: GCF_014873645.1. Classification (NCBI taxonomy): domain Bacteria; kingdom Bacillati; phylum Bacillota; class Bacilli; order Caryophanales; family Paenibacillaceae; genus Paenibacillus; species Paenibacillus sp. OAS669. Next base: position 203,511 of record NZ_JADBDR010000001.1, on the reverse strand, counting down.
TATGTCTACGATGTCCGCAAGCAATATGGATATCGTGAAAAAGGCACTGACCACACGCAACATTGCGGCCCGGTTCGATGATGACAGCTTCCGGATAGGCAGAGTTTACGAGCCGGACCGGCAGCTGCTCTGTCTGTTTAACTGGAGCGAAACGGCGACAACGCTGACGATCCGTCTTGATCAAGCAGGCAGGCTGGAGGATTTCTGGACAGGAGAGGAGCTCGGCTTGCACAGGGATCAGCTCACCTTAACCGACATGCCGGGTCATTCCGGGCGCGTACTTGTATTCTATCCTTCGAAAGCATCCGTTTAGGGAAGTTATGGTAGAACAATGTAAGCGGTTGTGGTAAATTGAAGTTGAACTAAAATGCCCTCATTATATAATGAATGGAGATGTCCCGATTGAGAATTGCAGCGCAGCTCTATACGTTAAGAGAGTTTCTGAAAACACCGGAAGATATCGCTTCAACCCTGAAGAAAGTAAAAGAGATCGGCTACAATGCCGTACAGGTTTCCGGAGTAGGACCCATCGATAATGAGGCCTTGAAGGAACTGGCGGACCGCGAGCAGCTGGCCATTTGCGCTACGCATATCGGTTATCAGGACTTGGCGAACAATCTGGACAGCGTCATCCAGAAGCATAAGCTGTGGGGCTGCCAATATGTTGGCTTGGGCGGCTTGCCGCAGGAATACCGGACAAGCGCTCAAGGCTATGCGGAATTTGCAAAAATAGCCTCTGAAATCGGCAGAAAGCTCAAGGCGGCTGGGTTAACCTTCATCTATCATAATCATAGCTTTGAATTTGCCAAATTCGACGGGCGGACCGGCATGGACATTTTGTTTGAAGAGTCGGACCCTTCAGCATTTGATTTCGAATTGGATGTCTATTGGGTACAAGCAGGCGGAGCGGATCCGGTAGAGTGGATTCGCAAGGTCAATGGCCGAATGAAGGTTGTTCATTTGAAGGATATGGCCGTTATGGGCGACCGCGAACAGCGCTTTGCCGAGGTTGGCGAAGGCAATATGAATTTCAAAAGCATTTTGACCGCTTGCAATGAAATTGGAGTCGAATGGGGCGCTGTAGAGCAGGATCAGTGCTACGGCCGCAATCCGCTCGAGAGCCTGGCCATCAGCTTTAACAATTTGCAAAAGACAGGTCTTATCAACGTGTAATAGATTGTACCAAAAACCCCCGTGCGCTTCATTGAAGCAGGCGGGGGTTTGATTTTGCCTCGGGTTAACAATAATCCAATTGCGGAGATTAGTTGTTTTTGATATTATTGTTATAACAATTAAAATATAGGGAAGAAAGGAGGAACCGAGTTGCCATTTTATGATTTGGACGCGTCGTTCGGATTTTTGCTTGGCAAAGCCTACCGGAGAATGTCTCAGCTGCTGCTGCTGAGATTCAAGCCCTATAACATAACGCCGGAGCAATGGACCATCCTGTGCCGGCTGCAGGGCAATGACGGAATCAGTCAGAAGGAGCTTGCTGCCCGGGCTGATAAAGATCCGCCTACAACAACCCGGATTCTCGATGTTTTGGAGCGAAAAGGATATGTTCGCAGAGAGATGAATGCCGAAGACCGTAGATCCTTTTGCGTCTATTCGACCCCTCTTGGCAAAGAGCTTGCGGAGAAGCTCGTTCCTATTGAGATACAGGCGCTTCAAGACGCTGCGGGAGACATTCCGTACGCCCAGCTGGAGCTGTTAAAGCAGCTGCTCCTTCAGATCGGCAGGACTGCTGAACAGCTTCATGACTCACAAGTTCAAGACAAATAATCAGCACGATACAACAATGGAACGACAGGAAGGGAACATACAACTACATGAACACAACACAATCATCGTCGTCCAGACTTTGGACGATGAATTTTATTTTTCTGACATTATGTAACTTATGCGTTTATCTAAATATCCAGATGATTACCCCATCACTTCCGGCTCATGTATCAAGCAAATTCGGGAGCAGCGGGACCACGATCAGCTTTGTGATCAGCCTGTTCGCCATATCGGCGATCGTTATGCGGTTGTTTGCAGCTAAATTGTTTGCGATGTTTGGAGAAAAGCGTCTGATGTTTATCGGACTTATCATATTTGCAGTTTCTACTGCAGGGTATGCCTTTATGCATGTTTTGGGTGCGCTGCTGGTTCTCCGCGTCATATACGGCATCGGTTTTGCTCTTGCGGGTACAGCCTTCGGGACATTAGTATCGGAGATTATTCCTAAACATCGGATGGGAGAGGGCATGGGCTATTTCGGCTTATCGACAAGCTTATCAATGTCCATAGCTCCGGTTATCGGCTTATGGCTGCTGAATGCGTACGGCTTCAATACGCTAATCAGCGTAACCTCCGTACTAGCTCTGGTCGTTTTTCCGCTGGCGGCTTTTATCCGGTTTCCGGCGAAGCAGACAGACAGAGGTCAAGCCTCTGCAGGAAATACATCTTCAGGACAAGCTCAAACAAAGAACGGGGTTTGGGAAAGCGGCGCCTTGTTCCCCTGCGGCTTGAATCTTCTATTATCCGTCACGTACGGGGGACTTATCACCTTTCTGGCTCTGTTCGGGAAAGAGGTCTCCCTGGGAAATGTCGGCTGGTTTTTCCTGTTTAACGCGTTAATGGTTCTTGTTGTCCGTCCTTTTTCAGGCAAGCTGTTCGACCGGAAAGGTCATGCTGCCGTCCTGCCTCCCGGAGCGTTATTTACGGCAATCGGCCTACTCTTGTTATCTTATACTTCCGGTATGACGCTTTTGGTTATTTCGGCGTTTTGCTATGGGATCGGCTATGGCATGCTGCAGCCGTCGCTGCAAGCGTGGACTATTCAGCGCAGTGCACCGGAAAGACGCGCGACGGCAACCGGTATGTTCTATAATTCTATCGATCTGGGCATTGCCATCGGCTCGGTCTGCCTGGGCTTTGTCGCTGCCGGAACAGGGTATGCCGGGATGTATCGAGTCTCAGCGGTCAGTATGCTTCTGTTCCTGATTTTTTATGCCGCGCATGTGATTGGCTCCAAGAGGAGACAGACTGTTTCCAAGCTATAACCAAGCTATAAAATATAGAAGCAATTGCAGCAGCACCCTGACTTTCCTTTGACAAAAGCAGATGGAAAGAATTAGGGTGTTTTTTTGTTGCTATTATGACGCTATAAATAAATTTTATCGTGATTATAATACAATTTATCGATTATATATTGCGTCATAATTCCAAATGTGATATACCATATATAGAAGTAATGCTCATTAACAAGGAGGCAGAACATGGCAGCAGGTGTAGGCATTAGCGGCATGGGAAGAATCGGCAGACTATTGGTGAGAAGAATTTGCTCCAGCCCCGTACCATCCATCGAACTGAAAGCGATTAACAGCATTTATCCGGTGGAAACGGTTGCACATCTATTGAAGTACGACACGGTCCATGGAACATGGGAGGCGCAAATTTCGATTCAAAACGGAGCTTTGGTGATCAGCGGGCATACGATTCAGGTAGTGTATGAACGGGATCCGGAGCAAATTCCATGGGCAAAGCTAGGCGTTCAGCTTGTTGTCGATGCTACCGGTAAATTCAATGATCGCGAAGGCGCTCACAAGCATTTGAGAGCAGGTGCCTCTTCCGTGGTCATTACGGCGCCCGGCAAGCAAATGGATCTGACGGTTGTTATGGGAGTCAACGATCATTTATATGATCCTGCCAAGCATACTGTTGTATCCGCTGCATCCTGCACGACCAATTGTGTGGCACCGGTACTGGCCATACTCGATAAGGCATTCCAAGTGAAGAGCGGGTGGCTGACAACGATTCACTCTTCCACATCCGATCAGAACCATTTGGATAATCCACACAAGGATTTAAGAAGAGCCAGGGCATGCACCCAGTCGATCGTTCCGACGACAACAGGCGTTGGGAAAGCGCTGGTCGACGTACTTCCGCATTTGGCACCTCATATCGAAGGGCTATCCGTTCGCGTTCCTACGCAGGATGTATCCTTAATCGATCTCACGGTGCAAGTAACCCATCCCGCTGAGCTGGAAAAGGTAAGAGAGGTGCTGCGTACTGCTGCAAACGGCGATTTTGCCCATTATGTCGGGTATTCGGAAGAGCCTCTTGTATCGGTCGACTTTGTCGGATGCTCTAAATCCGCAGTCATCGACGGCCTGTCTGTCATGGCATCCGGGGATCAAATCAAAGTGTTGGCATGGTATGACAATGAGTGGGCTTATGCCTGCCGTGTTATAGAATTAACTCAAACTGTAGGCGAAAGGGTGGAAGAAGCATGCGAAACATCTATGGCCGTTCTTTAGAGTTGGGAGTTATTATTTGCAAGCATTGCGGAGAAATTATTGATACCGTCGATACCGAAAACGTCGTGACTTATTATAGCCAATGCGATCATTCACAATGCAAGGAAAAGGAAAAGCTGCCGGTCGGAATACCGCCTGAGAAAGCCGCTTCCCTATAAACGATCATATTCACCTAAGAGAGGATCCATGACCCTATGAAAATAAATGAACTTATTCCAGAATCGGCCCCTTTGACCAAGGGAACTATGCATAGAAATGCTTCAGCCGATGCGTTGATTGAACACGCGCTTCTTCGCAAGGAAGGTCAGCTTGCCTCAACCGGGGCATTCGCAGTAACAACGGGCAAATATACCGGACGTTCTCCCAAAGATAAATTCATTGTGGAAGAACCGTCGGTTATGGAGCATATTGCGTGGGGAGCCGTCAATCAGCCAATGTCACAGGTTCATTTTGAGAAGCTGTACGCCAAGGCAATGGATTATATGAAAGCTCGCGAGCTATTCGTCTTTGACGGCTTCGCAGGGGCAGACGAAGAGTATCGTCTTCCGATCCGGGTGATTAACGAACGTGCTTGGCACAATCTGTTTGTCCGTCAGCTGTTCATTCGTCCGACGGAGGAGGAGCTGGCAGCCCATAAGCCTGAATTTACGGTTATCGCTATGCCGGGACTCAAGGCAGAGCCGGAGTTGGATGGAACGAATTCGGAGACATTCATCGTCGTATCCTTCGAGCGCCGGGTCGTCCTGATCGGTGGAACCGAGTATGCGGGAGAAATGAAGAAATCGATCTTCAGCGTATTGAATTATTTGCTTCCCTTCCAAGGCGTCTTCCCTATGCATTGCTCCGCCAATGTTGGGGAAAAAGGGGATGTTGCTCTGTTCTTCGGGCTCTCAGGCACCGGTAAAACGACCTTGTCCGCTGACCCTGACCGCCGCTTGATCGGCGACGACGAGCACGGCTGGTCCAATCGCGGAGTGTTCAACTTCGAAGGAGGCTGCTATGCTAAATGTATCGGTCTTACCAAGGAAAAAGAGCCGCAAATTTGGGCAGCTATCAAAAAAGGAACGGTGCTTGAGAATGTAGTTCTGGATGCTGAGACCGGCGAAGCCGATTACTCGGACAATTCGTTAACGGAAAACACGCGGGCCGCATATCCAATTGACTTCATCGAAAATGCCCTAATACCTGGAACAGCAGGCCATCCCGGGGTCATTATCTTCTTGACCGCAGATGCGTTCGGAGTGCTGCCTCCGATCTCCAAGCTGACGAAGGAGCAGGCGATGTATCATTTCCTGTCCGGATATACTTCGAAGCTTGCAGGTACGGAAAGGGGAGTCACCGAACCGGAGGCCACGTTCTCCTCATGCTTCGGTGCGCCGTTCTTGCCGCTTCGTCCAAGCGCTTATGCAGAGATGCTCGGCAATAAAATCGATGAGCATCAAGCGAAGGTTTATCTTGTCAATACAGGATGGTCCGGAGGAAGCTATGGCGTTGGTCAAAGAATGAAGCTGAGCTATACGAGAGCCATGGTAACGGCCGCTTTAAACGGAAGCCTGGAGCAGGCTCAGTTTACACCGGATCCGATCTTCGGAGTCGGTATTCCTGACCGTGTTGAGGGAGTGCCAAGCGAAGTGCTGCAGCCGCGTACAACCTGGGCCGATACTGAGGCCTATGATGCCAAGGCACGCGAGCTTGCATCCCGTTTCATCCGCAACTTCGAGAAGTTTGCCGATGCCTCGGAAGCGATTCGCGGCGCAGGTCCTAAGCCGGAGTGATCACATTACATGAATATTCGTTAGGCATTCTTTTCAGCTAGTAAGCCGTAATGCTTTAATAACCAAAAAAACCGGTCTATGCGTTCATTTCGCATACCGGTTTTTTGCATATCCTCGGATTAACCGCGCGGACGGGTCCGATTCGTAGGCATAGCCTCAAGAGGATTATCAGGCCAATAATGCTTGGGGTAACGCCCTTTCAAATCCTTCCTCACTTCGAAATAGGCGTCGGACCAGAAGCTGGCCAAATCCCTCGTTACTTGCACGGGTCTATGGGCGGGAGACAGCAAGTGCAGAGTAAGCGGAACTTTGCCCCGTCCTATGCAGGGTGTCTCCGTCAGCCCGAACATTTCCTGAAGCCTGACTGCGAGCAATGGAGCTGCCGGATCGGTGTAGTCTATTGGAATTCGTGAACCGCTAGGGACGACCATATGAGTCGGAGCATAAGTATCCAGCTCCCGTCTCTGCTCCCAGGTAAGCCACGATTCCAGTGTATCGGCCAAATGGAGCCGTTCCAGGTCACCCCGGTTCTTCAGTCCGTACAGGTGCGGCCCCAGCCATTCATCAAGCTTTGACAGCAAGGCTTCATCCGAAGCATCGGGCCATGCAGGATCTACCGAGTGCATGAAGCACATTCGCTGCTGCAGCTGCCTCGCAGCCTTGGTCCATGTAAGCAGGGACAAGCCTTCCTGGAGGATGCCTTCGAGCAAGGCCGTGAGCATGGCATCGGGATCAGGCTGAGGAATTGGAGCTTCCTTGAGGACAAGCGCCCCGATACGAAGCCGCTTACGCGCACGTACGGCCTGGGTGGAGGAATCCCAGCTTACGGTGGATTCCTGTTCGATCATCTCACTCAGATATTGCTCCATATCGCTTAGCTCCAGCGGGGCCGCCAGATGGATCCGGCTCTCTAACCCTTGATCGTCCAGCTCCGCCGCGACCAGATAGGAAGAGGAAGCCAAAGGCTGCATATCTTGAAATGCAGCCCCGCGCCCATTTTGCAGCAAGTAGCGGCCATTCGGTCTGCGCTGGCCGATCCGGTCCGGGTAAGCCAGCGCCAGCAGCAGGCCGCATGCCTCGATGTCACCTTGTGATGCGGCTTGCGGCAGCTTCATCATCCGTTTCCATTGATTCGCTTCCGCGTTCGCCCGCTTGGACGCCGCGAGATCGATTCGGAACCCTTCGTGGTAGGGTTCCATGGTTCTGTCAGCGGAGGCTGCCTTGCGAAGCGCCTCCAGGCGCAGCCTTATGTCGGCATTTTTTCCGGCTCCGCCTTCATTTCTCAGGATGTCGCGCTCGTTCAGCAGCGCAGCCAGCTCGCAAGCGAGTACGCCTAGCCGCATAGGAATGGCTTTGAGCAGCATATGGGCGAGGCGCGGGTGGAGGCCCAGCTCCGCCATGGCTTTGCCGTGCTCCGTGATGCCTCCCTTCGCATCGAGCGCGCCAAGGTCTTGGAGCAGAGCGCGGGCATGGGAGAACGCGGCGGAAGGGGGCGGGTCCAGCCAACTGAGCTCGGCCGGATCGGCTACGCCCCATTGCGCCAGCTCCAGAGCGAGCGGCGTGAGGTCCGCCTCGGCAATCTCAGGTGCGCTATGCTCCCTGAGATTGCGATCTTCCTGCTCCGTCCACAGCCGGTAGCATACGCCTGGCGCGGTTCTCCCCGCACGTCCCCTGCGCTGATCTGCGGAAGCTCGCGAGACGGGGATCGTCTCCAGGCGCGTCATTCCGGTGCGCGGGGAGAAGCGGGGAACACGCATAAGGCCAGCATCGATAACGATGCGCACGCCTTCCACCGTCAAGCTCGATTCCGCAATCGAGGTGGCTAGAACAACCTTGCTTTCATCAGGCCGGGACGGCGAAATCGCCGCATCCTGGGCTTCCTGCGGCAAGCTTCCGTAGAGCGGAGCAATCCTCACCGCTTGGCGTGATGCCGATACTTGCTCGCGGAGCAGAGCTTCTACGCGCCGTATCTCACCCTCCCCCGGGAGGAAGACGAGCAGATCGCCGGGATCATGCTCCAATGCGCTTAGAATGCAGCGGACGACCGACGGTTCGATCCTCCCCTCCGTGCTGCGATTCCAGAACCGTGTTTCCACAGGGAAGCTGCGACCTTCACTGACGAGAATCGGCGCATCGTTCAACAGCTTGGCGACGGGCTCCGCATTCAATGTCGCGGACATGACCAATATTCGCAAATCGTCACGCAGCAGCGATTGCGATTGAAGGCACAGGGCGAGGCCGGTATCGGCGTACAGACTGCGCTCATGAAATTCATCGAAAATAACGATGCCGACATCCTCCAATGCAGGGTCGGCTTGAAGCATGCGGGTTAGCACGCCTTCCGTTACAACCTCGATACGGGTTTCGGAGCTAACCTGGCTATCGAGCCGTACCCGGTAACCTACGGTGCCGCCGACCTTGTCCCCGAGTTTGGCGGCCATGTACCGTGCTGCTGATTTGGCTGCGAGCCTGCGGGGCTCGAGCATCAGTATGCGGCGATCGGCAAGCCAAGGCTCGTCCAATAGAGCAAGCGGAATCCGGGTTGTTTTCCCTGCGCCCGGCGCGGCTACCAGCACTGCGTTAGGACCGGAACGGAGCGTTTCTTGTAGTTTAGGTAATATGGATTCAATAGGTAACCGATTCATAGATTCACTTCTTCCCTTAGACAACAGCAAATAGGATTATTCTATTGTATACGATAAGGGAAAAGGGGAACAAGTGAAGAGCGGGGGAGAGTAGAGAGGAGCAGAAAGAAAGGGCCCCTTAGAGGCCCTTCATAGACAGAGGCAATATGGATGAAAAGATCAATAAAGCTTCTGTACGCCAATCCCTTAATAGAGAGATAATGCCAGCGAGTCCCGTTCGTTGAGGGAATGAAGAATAGCTTCACAGCCAACGATTTCGATACTGATAAGGGAGTCGAGACATTTTTTTATCGCTTTTCTTCCTTTGGTTACCTTGGATTCCAAAGCGGATTTCAATAAGTTAAACTTTTTATTTGTTTTCTCATCGGTGTACACAGGTACGGTTTTGTTTTGGACAGTTATAAATAGTTTCATCAATAATCACCAACCTAATATTGGATATGTAAATAGGATATATTACGATTATTAAAATAACATTAAAAAAGTTTTACAATTTTACTACAGAAGCTATTATTTTTTTTCTTTCTGTCTATTAAGACGGATGATAGCTGGAAAAGGTTACACATCTAATGAAAAAAACTCGCCTCAGCGATGAAGCCGCATTCCTCCCAAGTCCGCTGATAGAAAGCAATGCAGTTTACGAAGTGACAAGATTGGCCGCACGCATTTTGGCAAGGAAGTCTCATGACTACAAAATAGTGCAAGTATTTTTCATAGAATAAGCAAAAATGTGTAATTGTGTTCTAGAACCTTATCCTATAAGGTTATCTATGGAAAAGGGATTACGAGACTGGAGGGATTCTCATGTTGGATCTGAAACGATTTGAGCAACCGCCGTCAGCGTTCCGCATTCAACCTTTTTGGTTCTGGAACGGTGATATGTTAGACGAGGAAATCCGTCATCAAATCCGTGAAATGGCGGATAAAGGCGTCGGCGGTTTTTTTATATGCGCAAGGCAAGGTTTGCAAATCCCTTACTTATCCGATGCCTGGTTCGGCAAGGTTCGCGTTGCCGTAGAAGAGGCCGAGAAGAACGGGATGGAGGTCTGGTTATATGACGAGTACCCCTATCCGAGCGGAATAGCCGGGGGAGAAGTCATATTGGAGCATCCTGACGCGAAGCACTACACGCTGGCACACCATTCGGAACGCGTCTCCGCCGGCCAGCATGTGACGCTTGAGCTGCCTTGGGCCAAAATTTTGTTCGCCAAGGCGGTACCCGTATCGGCATCAGGCAAGCTGAATTGGGATCAGGCCATCGATGTCCGTTCAAGCATCGGCAACTATCAAGCCGACCCGATATTTCAGAAGGCGGGCTTGACTGCCTATAATCAGAAGCGGTTCTTTACATACCGTACGGTGCAAAAGATGGATTGGACCGCTCCATCGGGCCCGAACCTGGAAGAAGCATGGGAAGTCATTATCGTTCAGGAACAGGAAATTGAAGACTTCAAATATTACGGAACCTTCGTCGATCCCTGCAACCGGGAAGCTATGGCCGCGTTTATTAGGCTGACGCACGATAAGTACGCACAGCATCTCGGGGACTATTTCGGCAAGACGATAAAAGGAATGTTTACCGACGAGATCGGTCTCTTAGGAAGTATTCCTTGGTCTCCGCGGTTAGCGGACGAATTTCTGCAGCGGAACGGCTACGATCTGCGGGAGCATCTGCACGCACTGCTGTATTCGGATGCGGAGGATGCGGCCCGTATACGGTATGACTATTATCAAACGGTTCATTTGCTCCTAAGAGAGTCCTATCACAAGCAAGTGCACGATTGGTGCGAACGGCACGGACTTCAATATGTTGCCGAGGTGCCTTCGGTACGAATGACGACCCAGCTGTACAGTCATGTGCCGGGAGGCGATTCGGCGCACGAGAAGCTGGGCCGGTCATTAGAATGGATTTTGAACCAGTATGCGGACAATATGCGAAGCAATCCCAAGATGGTCAGCTCGCTTGCGCGTCAGCTCGGCCGGGAGCGCAACCTGATCGAATGCTTCCACAGCGTAGGCTGGTCTATGACGCTGCAGGATGCAAGATGGATGATAGACCGTATGGCTGCGATGGGCACGAACTTTTTTAATTTCCATGCCTTCTTTTATACGCTGGACGGCCTGACCAAGCATGATGCCCCTCCATCCCAATTTTTGCAAAATCCGTATTGGGAGCATTTTCGTCAGCTGGGCGATTATACGGGAAGAATCAGCTATGCTATGAGCTGCGGAGACGCGGATATCTCGATAGCCGTGCTGCAGCCGACAACCTCCCTGTGGACGTATATGGGGAACCCGTTTCACGGGTTCGGCTATGGCGGCCGTGAGACGCAGGAGAAGGAAAGGCTAAACAGCTTGAAGCAGTGGTGGGTTCGGATATGCAACCAATTGACGCTTAGCGGAAGAGATTTCGATCATCTGGACGCGGAGCTTTTGGCGGAGGCCAATGTTCAGGAGGGAGTTATATTAATAGGAAGAGCCCGGTATACACTGCTGATCCTGCCCCCTATGACGAACCTCGAAAGTGCTGCCTGGAAGAAAATTCAAGACTTTCTTCATCAAGGCGGTAAGGTCGTTAGTCTCGGACAGCTGCCTTACGAGGCTATCGAGCCGAAGCAGTGGAATGAAGAAGAGCTTCTGGCCGCTTTCGGCTTGACGCAATCGGAGAAAGGCCGCTTCTGGACCGGGCATGAGGAAGCGTCTGTTGCCGGAGATCATCCATGGTCATCGGGAGCCGGGAACGCCTACTATTTGCCTTTCCATGCAGGGACGGAAGCCTCCGTCATTCTTGATAAATTGGACGAGCTTTTGGAAAAGCTTCAACCTCAAGCCGTCCGGCTGCAGCCAGGCTGCGGTGAACTAGGTCTGTTGCTGCAAACCAGACATTTGGATGATCGCACGGCATTAGTGTTCATCAGCAACCAAGAGCAAGCCGTCCGCGAGGTTACGCTGAGTATAGCGGATAGCTACTGGAGCTTGGCCGATAGCCCGGCCTCGGGATCGGCAGCTGTTCACTTCGAGGAGCTTTCGCTGGACCATGGAAGCGTGAGCTGCTTGCAAGGGAACCCGTCGGAAGCGGCTTGGCAGCTTCCTATTGCACTGGCTCCATTTGAATCTCGCTTACTGAGGGTTAGCCTGGTTGAAGAAGCCCGGATGCCCGAAGCGGAGGGAAGCCGTGAGAGCCAAGCACAGCCATGGGTATGGCAGATCGGTGCAACGGCTTCGTGGGAGATGCAGGCGGAGCAGCCTAACTCGGTTCGCTTCGATACCTTCCGGATGATTCTGCATTCGGGGGAAAGCAGCCCTGGCGTGAAGACGCAATCCGACCGAGCCTCCGGTGGGGTAACCGTACCGGTCAAAACCTTTATCGATCAATGCGAGGACCTTACGGATCAGCTTCCGTTTCCGGTATCGATGCGGCAGCTGTTCGGAACGCCGATGAAGCTAAGCATGGCTTATCCGCTTCGCGTTAGTTATACATCGCAATTCGTCGTTGAAGAGCCGCTGGAAAGCGTCCGGCTTGTTATGGATCGCGGTGCCATATCGGGGCAAGGGGTTATCCGAATTAATGGGCATGTGATTCAGCCTGAAAGGATGGAACCATATTTCCTGTATGACCATTCCAACGTTGCCTATGATGTAACGGCCTTTTTGGCCGAGGGAGTTAATGAGCTGTCGGTGGATGTCCGGATTGCCCATGATTGGGATGGGGTTGTCGATGCCCTCTACCTGAACGGATCGTTTCTCGTCCATTTCGATGGGCAGCAACGGCCTGTGCTGAGTGCGAAATCGCATCTGTCTATGCCATTGTCTGCCGGGCCTTACCGGGGCTATCCGTACTATGCAGGGACCTTTACCTTTGCCAGAATGATTGATCTGCCAAGCCTGCCCGAAGCGGATTCGTTCGAGCTAAGCTTTATAGGCTGGGATTCGAACCTGCATGATAGTGTAGAAGTAATCGTCAACGGTCAATCCGTCGGAGTCCGCCCTTGGTCGCCTTATCGGTGGACAGGCCCGTCGAAGTTGCTGCGCAAAGGCGCTAACCGGGTCGAGGTCAAGGTCACCAATTCCTTAATAGGCCTGCTCGAAGGCAAATATTTTGATTACCCGAGCCATACGTTACAGCCTGTTAACTCATAGCCAATAGATAATAAGAGGGGAAAATAGATACCCCAGCTCCATATCTTCAATTTGACGAGCCAACGATCAGATATGGAAACTTCCGCATCACCAACCTGCATGTAGTTGCAGGTTTTTTTATTTTCGCGGCTGTCTTGGAAGTTTCCCAAGCTCCTAATTTCAGTCCCCGTTTTGCCGCCTCAATGGGATGGAGAGATTTCCGGGGATATTAAAAATGGCAGGATACTACATTGTGCTGATATGATTACCGGGTTATAATAAAATCCACATCATGAGAGTGATATTAAGGGAACAAATCCTTATTTTAGATTAAGGAATGGCGTTGGACCGTATCTTGTCCCCGATGGTGAGACAGGTCACGGTCTATTTTATTTGGAGATGCAGCCTCTGTGTCGCATTCCAATCCATCCGGCAAACGGAGCCCGGAAGGAGCAGCCTAAAGGGCAAGCGAATTCAAGCCGGTCGACCCGGTTTTATGAGGTTGTCTTCGGCTTCATAGTTTTCCGAGAAATTCCAAATAAATAACCAATTATATTATAAAATTTCAAAATAAAACGGTTGAAAACAAAAACAAATAAAGGTATGGTAGTAATATAATGTTTAATATCGGGAGTACTTCCTTTCGAAAAGTGACTAACATTAATACCTCTTGGTGGTGAATTGGATTGCTCGTTACAATGAAGAAGCGCTTGAGTCACTGGGGCTCCAGCTTTTATGGAGGAAAAGGAACACATTATCGGAAGATGCTCGTCTTGATTCTGATCATTGCCAGTATTCCCGGATTAATAACCGGAGCGTTGATCTACTGGTTTGTCGGAGGACGGATAGAGAATGAGCTGCTTCAGCTGCACAAAAATCAAATTATCAAGAGAGCGGAAAATATTGACGGGCAGTTCGAGAATATGGAGCTATCCATGTCTCACGGTGCTTTAGATACCAAATTCGATTACTCGCTGAAGGATACCGATTTTTATCGTCAATTTTCATTATCGAGAGATATATCCAAGACCTTAGTATTGATGCAAGGGGCCATGCCTCTCGCCAAACGGCTGGATTTGTATATAGACGGGCTGCTGCCGGTCCATTTTAACCCTGAGATTAGTGTCAGCGATCCGAATACGGATGAGTGGAAGCAGTTCAAGCAGGCCAGCGGGAAGGGGCCGAATGTATATTGGACAACCTTGCCTACACTGAACAAATACCAGACCGGATATGATCTGGCCCTAGTCCACAAAATTCCCGGAGGCACATCAGAGCCCTTCGGACTTATGGTGGCACGCCTGGACCGCGATAATGTCGTCTCGCTCTTGAAAACGGTTGCTCCTTATGATGAAGGGGAAGCGTTTATGATGCAGGAGGATGGCAATGTACTTATCTCAACCGAGGGGAACAGCCAAGCCTCTTCTCTAATTGAGGGGGTCAAAAAGGAAGTTTTAAGCCGTAACGCGGATCAGACCTCGTTCCTGTTCAAATGGGATAAAAATACGTATTCGGTTTCTGCCGGGGTACTGGAAAGAATCGGGGAAAAGTGGATCTATGTGTCCATAGCGCCGACCAGTGCGATTAAGAAGCCGATAGTGTTCCTGTCGCAGGTGATCGTTCTTATCAGCTGTGCTGGACTGCTCCTTGCCGCCGTATTATCGTGGCTCGCATCCCGTAAAATATATTCCCCGTTAAATCAGCTGGTAGGTTTGCTGGGCAATGGGAATCAAACGCAGGGGAACGAATTTGAGCTGATAGAGAAGCATTGGCAGCACCTGAACCGGGAAAGTTTGGAGCTGCAGACCAAGCTGGAGAAGCAGATGCCGCAGATGAAGGAGGGCTTCGTGCTGCAGCTGATTCAAGGTTATTTGTCGGCGTATTCGGAGAGCGATCTCAGGGACCGGATGAATCATTATGGCTGGAATACCGAACACCGCCAATATATCGTGCTGTATCTGCAGCTGGTAGGAATGACGGAGCTGGATACGGGCGGCAGGTTTTCCCATGGAGATGAAGGGCTTATCACCTTTGCCGCGGCCAATATGATTGAAGAGCTGGCCAATGAACGGTTCGAGCATTGCCATGTCATAAATTTTCATAACTTAACTGTCGGTCTATTGCTGAATATTCCGGAAGTGCAGCCATTCAAGAACGAGCTGTACCAGCTGAGCGAAACATTAATGAAGACCATCAATCAAATTCTTAAGATGCAGGTTACTATTACCTTGGGGAAAGCTACGGAGCAGCTGAGAGAAATCCCGTTCTTATTCGAAGAGGCGAAGCTTGCTTTAAGCTACCGCAATTTCAGCAAGGAGAATCAGATCATTGACCTGGAGGCTCTTAGCAAGCTGGAGGAGCATCAGCCGTTCCAGTATCCTTTTTCCTTGGAGAGGGAGATTATCCAGGCGATGCGGATGGGGCAAGCGGACGAGGCGAGGCAGCATGTTCATGCCTTCATGAATGCGGTAGCCGCAGACGGAGTTAAGGAGATGGATGTGCAGCAGGGGATGATGAATCTGCTTGGTTCCCTCGAGCATGCTATCATGCAATCGGGTCTGAATCCGAACCAGCTGTTCAAATCCGCCAACTTGTTCGAGCAGCTCTCCGCGCTGAGGGAGCCGGAGCAAATCGAAGCCTGGTTCATGAATAAGGTCATTGCCCCGTTCATCGAGGCGATGGAGAACCGGGCGGATTTCCAGCTTAAGAAAATGATTGAGCAGGCGATGCTGTATATCCAGGCGAACTACATGAACGATATCTCACTCGATAGCTGCGCGGAGCACTGCGGTACGAATGCCTTCGTGATGAGCCGGACGTTCAAGCAGGTGTCAGGCAAAAACTTCATTGACTATTTGACGGATCTTCGCATGGAGAAAGCGAAGGAGATGCTGCGCAATTCGGAGCTGAAGATTAACGAGGTATCGGAAAAAGTCGGGTATCAGCATAGCTATTTCAACCGTATTTTCAAAAAATATGAAGGGGTCACCCCGAGTCAATATCGGGAAATGAGCCGCCAAGCATAAACCGGAAAACCCGCTCGTGGAGCGGGTTTTTTCGTTGTTAACAAGAAAAGAGTAGGTTTGCAAAAGATGTCCAACCGGCAAAACCCGGGCAAATCAAGAATGTCTAATTGCAAACAAATGCCCCATCCAACACAATGTGACTATGACTTAACCGAATGACGAAACGAGTCTCAAAGAATCGTTAAAGGTCGAAACTTGTCGGAGAAACACTGTGAATTTGAATTCAATAAGGAGTGAAACTATGGGGCACACAACAACGACTGACAGCCTCCCAGTGAAGGTACGAAAAAAACAAAGTACCATGGACCTATTTTTAAAACGGCTGAAACGGGATAAATGGATGTATCTTCTTCTATTGCCGGGTATTTTGTACTTCCTCATCTTTAAATACGTTCCGATGTGGGGCGTAATGCTCGCATTCAAAAACTATCAGCCTTTCACAGGCTTTATGAACAGCGAATGGGTCGGTCTCGATCATTTCCGCGACTTCTTTCAGAATCCGGATTTTGGCCGTCTGCTGAGAAATACGCTGCTGCTTTCTTTATATAATCTGGTATTTTTCTTCCCGGCGCCTATTATTATCGCACTAATGCTGAATGAGGTTCGCAAAGAATTTTACAAACGGACCATTCAAACGCTCATTTATGTACCGCATTTTATCTCCATGGTTATCGTGGCCAGTATCTCCTATGTCTTTCTGACGACGGAAGGCGGCATCGTTAACAGTATGCTGGAGCAGGCTACTGGTCATAAGATTGATTTTCTGTCCAGTCCGGACTGGTTCCGTCCGCTTATCATATTGCAAACCATGTGGAAGGAATGCGGCTGGGGAACGATTATTTTCCTTGCAGCATTAGCCGGAGTCGATACGGAGCAGTATGAAGCGGCCATCGTAGACGGAGCTAACCGCTGGCGCCAAATGTGGCACATTACGCTGCCTTCGATTCGCAGCACCATCATAATTTTGTTGATTCTTAAAGTCGGTGATGTTCTGGAAAACGGTTTCGAGCAAATCTATCTGATGACGAACGCACTGAACAGGGACGTTGCCGACGTATTCGATACGTATGTCTATATGATGGGGATTACGCAGGGGGCATTCAGCTATAGTACGGCGGTCGGTTTGTTCAAGTCGATTGTCGGTGTCATCCTCGTATTCACCAGCAACTATCTGGCCAAGCGATTCGGTCAATCAGGGATTTATTAATAATGGAGGTTCGATACGATGGGGAGACATCACAGAAGCTTACTGGATAATGTGTTCGACGGGCTTAACTATACGGTTCTCGGGATCCTCGGGATCTTGACGATATTGCCTTTCCTTTATGTCATTGCAGGCTCCTTCGCTACGGAGGCGGAGCTGACCGGAAGAGCGTTCTTCCTTATTCCCAAGACGTTCTCGCTTTCCGGATATCAATTCATATTCTCTTCCGATACCTTGTTCCGAAGCATTCTGGTTTCGATCTATGTTACGGTGATGGGAACCGCGGTAAACCTTATTTTTACCGTGACGATGGCCTACGCTTTGGCCAGGAAAGACTTGATGGGGCGCAATACCATATTGAACCTGGTGCTGTTCTCCATGCTGTTCTCCGGCGGGATGATTCCGACCTACCTGGTTGTGAAAAACCTTGGATTGCTTGATTCCTACTGGGCATTAATGCTGCCGGGAGCCATCAGCGCATTCAACCTGATTGTCGTGAAAAACTTTTTCCAGGAGATGCCTCCAGGACTTGAGGAAGCAGCGAGAATCGACGGCTGTACCGAGCTCGGCGTTCTATGGCGTATCGTGCTTCCATTGTCCAAGCCGGTGCTTGCCACCTTCGGCCTTTTCTACGCCGTAGGTCATTGGAACAACTTCTTTACCGCGCTCTTGTATATCAACGACCCGGATAAATGGCCGCTTCAGGTCATGCTGAGACAGCTCGTTATGCTCTCCCAAGGCAACATCGGAGATATGAGTCAGCTGGATCCAACCTTCGTTCAGCCGCCAGAGCAAACGATCAAAATGGCTGTTATCGTTGTCGGTACGATTCCGATCCTGCTTGTGTATCCGTTCCTGCAAAAGCACTTCGCCAAAGGGGTATTGATAGGATCGATTAAAGGCTAAACAATGCTTACGATCATCACCATTTTCAGAACTAGTTCTTCGCATTGCTGCAAAGGGGGGATAAGGAACGGTAATGCGAACTATTATAAATTTTAAGCCAATTTTTTTGTAAAACTTGTTATACTCTATGAAGATAAAAAGGGAGGCAATGATTCATGAAATCCAGAAAGAAATCAATGAAACGTCTAGTAAGCGGGGTTATGATCTCTACGATCGCTGTTACTGCGGTTGGCTGTGGTGCCGGTGGAGATAAGGCTCCGGCAGCAGGGAAGGACTCGGGAGGCTCCTCATCGTCCGCGCCGCTTGAGCTGAGCATTATGCTACCTGCGTTCAAGCCTACGTTCCCTAAGGACGGAAGCCCGGTAGTCGCTGAATTGGATAAATTTACCAATAGCAAAATACATTTGGAATGGGTGCCGGATTCCTCTTATGCGGATAAAATGAACATCACTCTTGCATCCGGTAAATTGCCTACCGTAATGGTCATCAAGGATAAAACAGCCAGCTTTATCAATGCTGCACGCTCCGGTGCTTTCTGGGAAGTAGGCCCTTATTTGAAGGACTATCCGAACCTGAGCAAGGCCAACCCGATCGTTAATAACAACATCTCCGTTGACGGCAAAATATACGGTGTTTACCGCGCCAGACCGCTCGGAAGAAACGGTATCGTGTACCGCAAGGAGTGGCTGGATAATCTTGGAATGCAAGAGCCTAAGACCATTGACGACTTTTACAACATGCTGAAAGCCTTTACAACCAAGGATCCGGACAAGAACGGCAAGAACGATACGTACGGTATGGTTATCTCCAAATACACAGGTCCTTTTGATATTATGCAAACCTGGTTCGGTGTTCCTAACAAATGGGGTGAGGACTCCAGCGGCAAGCTCATTCCTGCACACTATACGCCGGAGTACATGGATGCTCTCAAATTCTTCAAGAAGCTGTACGATGAAAAGCTGATCAATGCTGATTTTGCGGTGATGGACTCCAATAAATGGACCGATCCGATCGTCAATGGACAAGCAGGCGTTATGGTTGACGTAACCGATAATGCGGCACGCATCGATGATAAAATTCACGCCGCTCTGCAGCAAGCAGGCAAGGATGACAAGAACAAATACTTCATGGATATTCTGGGATCGGTAGCGGGTCCTAAAGGAAACCGCGCTCTGCCTACATCCGGTTATGCCGGAATGGTGGTTATTTCCAAATCGGCGGTAAAAACCGAGAAAGATCTGCGTCAAGTATTGGCATTCCTGGATAAGCTGAATGAAACAGAAGCACAAAATCTCGGCTTCAACGGCATCGAAGGCAAGCACTATAAGAAGGTGGAAGGCGGCATTGAGCCTGTTAAGGATACGGCCTTGATAGATCAGGAGGTCAGCGGCTTGAACCAAATGTTCATGGGCATTCCTGAGAACAGATATCTGGAAGTTGTTCAAACACCGGTCCGCAAAAAATCCAACGAAGTGCAAAAAGCTAACGAAGCCATCGTCGTGCCTAACCCGGCCGAGCCTCTTGTTTCCAACGTATACGCACAAAAAGGGCCTCAACTGGATAACATCATCAATGATGCCAGAACCAAGTTCATCGTAGGCCAAATTGACGAAGCAGGCTTCAAGGCAGCTGTAGAGCTTTGGAAAAAGAGCGGCGGCGAAGACTATGTAAAAGAAATCAACGATCTGTACCAAGCTTCGAAGAAAAAATAAGCGGAGTATAGCTCAAAGAAAACCTAAGGTATCCCCAATCCCTTTGGCTGTGCCCTGTGGCACAGCCCGTTTTCTTGCCCTATAGACAACGTGTGCAAGGAAGTGTAAAGCACTGCAACAAAGTCTAAACGGTCTCCACCTGTATCACAAAAATATCCAATGGTTGTCAAATTCAATGTAAGCTACAGTAAGACTAAATTAAGGAGGAGAGACATGACTGCGATTAGTGAAGCATTACCATATCGGCTAGGCGAGCTCATCTATCACAATCCTTTAACCAGTGAAGAAGATGTTCAGCACTTTATTATGGAAGGACAAGCGGCCATTACCTTTCCGCAGAAGCGGATGCGGATGGAGAATATGCTGGATCCGCAGCTTGGACAACAGGCGAATTTTGTATTCTGGTGTCCGGTTGATTTTCCGGATTCCATTGCCGTCAGCTGGGATTTTTGGCCGATCCGGGAGCCCGGTCTTTGCATGACCTTCTTCTCGGCAACCGGAGCGAACGGGGAAGATTTGTTCGACCCAAGCCTTGCGCCGCGTACCGGTATTTATCCGCAATATCATAACAGCGATATCCATGCCTACCATGTATCTTATTTCAGACGCAAGGAAGCCGATGAGCGCTGCTTCCATACGTGCAACCTGCGCAAGAGCCGCGGCTTGCATTTGGTGGCTCAAGGGGGGGATCCGATTCCTTCCGTCCAAGACGCTTCCGGGCCATACAGGATCAAGGTTCTTAAATGGAAAGATGAAATCGTATTCATGATCAATGACATGGTTGTATTCCAATGGAGGGATGATGGAGTCACCTTCGGAAAGCGGCTGGAAGGCGGAAAAATCGGCTTTCGTCAGTTGGCCCCAATGATTGGGGAATACGCGAATTTACAAGTCCATGCATTAGAGAGAGGGTAGCCAATGACTCGTATCTATATTGCCGGAGATTCTACATCGGCCAGCTATCCGGCTGACCAATCGCCAATGGCCGGCTGGGGACAAATGCTCGGCGAACTATTGATTCAGGATGTAGAGGTACGCAATGAAGCGTCATGCGGTAGAAGTTCCAAAAGCTTCATGGATGAGGGCCGGCTTCAGCCGATTGCCGACACCATTCAGCCTGGCGATTATTTGTTCATTCAGTTCGGGCACAACGATCAGAAGGCGGATGCTGAACGGCACACAGAGCCGTTCACCACGTATTTGGATCATTTGCTCCAATATATAGCGGCAGCCCGTAAAAAGGGAGCGACACCGATTCTGTTCACCTCGGTCGCCCGCAGAAACTTCAACGATGAAGGCGTTCTGGTGCCGACACATGGCGATTATCCGAAGGCCATGAAAAAGCTGGCATCGGAGCAGAAGGTGCTATTGGTGGATATGGAAGCGGGAACGGAGGAGCTTTACCGTTCTCTAGGACCTGAGGCTTCCAAAGACCTATTCGTATGGCTTGAGCCTGGCGAGCACCCGAACTATCCGGATGGAGCACGGGACAATACCCATTTTAACGAGCGCGGGGCCAGAGAGGTCGCTAAAATCGCCGTGTCCCGGCTGATCGAGGTATGTCCGGAATGGGTACGGCTGGTAAAGCCAGCCTAAGAACGCACTTTAGAACCAACAACATGATAGAATCACCGAATAAAAGGAGTGGGTAGTACGGTGGGTACACAAGCAGAACGAATTCAACTGCAATGGCTGGGACAAAGCGGACATGTTGCTGACGGATTAGGTGTGACATGGGGAATTCCATGGGCGGAAGGTGAGCTGCAGCGTAACGAATCCCTTGAATTGACGGATTCCAATGGCTACTCTGTCCCTGTTCAAAGCTGGCCGACAGCTTATTGGCCTGACGGCAGTGTCAAATGGTCGGCGCATGCCGCATCGATTCACGGGGATCGTTCCGAGCGGTATTTCCTCGGCAAGGGGGCGGCAGCAGCTCCCGAAGCATCCATAACGGTAACGGAAACAGAAGAAGTGATCGCCGTAGATACCGGAGTCATACTTTGCCGGTTCAACCGGGAAGGACAATCCATCCTCCGTTCCATCCATCGGGACGGCTCCCTGGTTTGCTCGGACGGCAAGCTTCAATGCGTACGCGAGGAACGCCACATGACAAGCGGAAGCAAGACCGTCAAGGAGCATAATTTCACAAGCCGCATCGCGAAGGTAGTCGTAGAGCAAGATGGGCCTGTACGTGCGGTGGTTCGGGTGGAAGGCAAGCATAAGCTGAACAACGGTGTCAGAGAATGGATGCCTTTTACCGTCCGCTTCTATTTCTATGCAGGACAGCAAGCCATTAAAGCCATTCATACGTTCGCTTATGACGGCAATCCCCATATGGATTTCGTCAAGGGGATCGGCATGACGTTCAAGGTTCCTATGCAAGGGCCTTTATACAACCGTCACGTGCGCTTTACAGGTGATACAGGGATATTCAGCGAATCTCCTAAGCATCTGATGACCTATCGGACTACAGGCAAATACGAAGAGATCTTCAAGCGTCAAACCGCAGGCGAATATGTCAGCTTCGACCCGGTGGAGGATGAGCGGTTTATCGGTCTTATCGAAGAGTCCGCCGTATGGGATAGCTTCAAGCTAGTTCAAGGGTCGGCAGATTCCTATACGATTACGAAGCGGACACAGGAAGGATGTGCCTGGATTCGCGCCGCATTCGGGCAGCGGTCGTCAGGCACTGTATATGCCGGAGGAGAGAACGGCGGACTGGCCGTCGGAGTACGCAACTTTTGGAAAAAGTACCCGTCGTCCATGGAGCTTCATCATACTTCGAAGGATGAGGCGGAGATGACCGTTTGGTTCTGGTCGCCGGATGCCGAAGCGATGGATTTGCGCCATTACGATACGACGACGCATGTTCAGTCTTCCTATGAAGGCTTTGATGAAATGAGAAGCACGCCATTCGGTGTGGCCAATACGAGTGAGCTGGCTATCTGGTGCTTTGAGAAGACGCCAAGCCACGAGACCCTGCATGCGGTATCGCAGGAATGCCAATCTCCGTCCTTGCTGGTGTGCAAGCCGGAATATTACCATGACGCCAAAGCATTCGGCATCTGGAGTCTCCCTAACCGGAGCACCCCGGTCCATTCCAAGATTGAAGATCAATTGGATGCGGCTATTGATTTCTATAAAGAGGAAATCGAGCAGCGCAGATGGTACGGTTTCTGGGATTACGGCGATGTCATGCACGGTTATGACCCTACCCGTCATACGTGGCGTTACGATATCGGAGGATGCGCTTGGCAAAATACAGAGCTGGTGCCGAATATGTGGCTCTGGTACATGTTCCTCCGCTCCGGACGAGAAGATATATTCCGTATTGCTGAAGCCATGACCCGGCACACCAGTGAGGTGGACCTGTACCATTTCGGAGAATATTCCGGTCTGGGTTCGCGGCACAATGTCATCCATTGGGGCTGCGGCTGCAAGGAAGCCCGAATCGGGATGGCGGGCTTGCATCGCTTCTATTATTACTTAATTGCGGATGAGCGAATCGGCGACATCATGGATGAGGTGACCGATTCCGACTATACGACCGCTCATCTGGATCCGATGCGCTATTATTTCCCGAAAGACCAATATCCGACCCATGCCCGCGTAGGTCCGGACTGGGCGGCCTTCAGCTCCAACTGGATGACCCGATGGGAGCGCTATGAGGATACTGCCTACAGGGATAAACTGCTGGTAGGCATTGAAAGCTTGAAAAATATGCCGAACCGGATGAAAAACCTGGCTGTACATGGTTATGATCCGAAAACCGGCAAACTGTACGATATGGGGAACAATGCCGGCGGACATTTGGCCATCTGTATGGGCGGCCCTCAAGTCTGGATGGAATTGGCCATGATGCTTAAGGATGCCGAGTGGGAAAGCATGCTAGTGGAAATCGGAGCATTCTACAATCTTCCGCGGGAAGAAAAGCGCGCCCAGCTGGTCGGTGAACTCGCCAACGGCGGATTTGCATGGCCGATGTTCTCTACCGGTATCGCCGCCTATGCTTCGGTTCACAACAAGGACGAAGCTTTGGCTGAGCTTGCCTGGAGCATCCTGCTTAAGGATGAAGTCGGGCAGGTTCTATTGACGGATATTACGAAGCCGGTCGAAACCTTGGAATACATCAGACCTATCCGGGAAATTCCGTGGATTGCCACTAACACCATCTCTCAATGGTCTCTTAATGCCATCGTATGCATGGAGTTAATCAGCGGCTCTTTGGAAAAAGCCGCGGCGGCTCATACGGCTGCAGCACACTGAACGATTACACCATAGATCAAACACAAAGGCTCGTTCGCTTATTTGGGCGAGCTTTTGTGCACATATCGATTTACATATTTTTCACTTTATGGGACGAAAATGAAAGGGGAGCATGAAATGAAAAAGAAAATGGCAGGTACTTTGGCGGCATTGACCGCAGTAAGTATGATGGCAACGGCTTGCGGAGGTGGAAGCGATAGCGCCAATGCACCGGAAGGCAAGGATTCTGCAGTAAAAGAGAACAAGGATCCCGTAGAGCTGGTATTCTACTCCATGAGCCGCGACTCTGAAGCCAGCTTCAATGACCGCTATGGCGACGCGATTCGCAAGAAGTTTCCGAATTATACGATCAAGTACATCCAGAGGGCGACAGGCAGCGATCTGCAGGATTTGATCAATGCGGGTCAAAGAATCGACATTCAGTGGGACTCCATTGGTTCCTTCCCTGGGAGCAATATGGTGTATGAGATGAGCTATGATATGACAGAGCTTATGAAGAAGCATCAGGTGGATGTGAGCCGGTTCGAGCCTTCCTTGATTGACGCTATGAAGCAGCTGGGAAACGGAGCGATTTACGGTCTTCCCGTGTACAATGAACGTATGGCCTTATTTTATAACAAGGACATTTTCGACAAGCTCAATGTGCCTTATCCGAAGGACGGCATGACCTGGGCTGAACTGAACGAGATCGCCAAGAAGCTGAACGTCGAAAAAGACGGCATCACGTATACGGGCTTTTCGCCTTCGGTCAATCACTTGTTCCTGGTGAACCAGTATTCATTGCCGCTTCTTACCAAGGATTTGAGAGCCAACATCACCAACGAGAAATGGAAGCAAATTCTTGACTTGCAGCTGATTCAGCCGACTCAAAATCCCGTCTACCAAAAGGCGATGGCCAACAATAAAGGGAAAATTCTGGACCTGAACCAGTTCGCCAAAGATCAGTCTTTGGCCATGTTCATCTCATCTCCTATTTTGCCGCAAGTGATGAAGGATGAATTGTCCAAATTCAATTGGGATATCGTCTCCGAGCCTACCATGCCGGATGCTCCAGGTGTAGGACCGCAATCGTATCCGGGTTATTTTGCCATTACGAAGATGGCGAAGGATAAAGACGCCGCAATGGAAGTCATTAAGTTCTTGACCTCGGACGAATACCAGATGGAATACTCCAAGAAAGGGATCATGACGACCTTGAAGAATGAATCGATCCAAAAAGCGCTCGGACAAGAAAGCGCTTTTAAAGACAAAAACTTCGGAGCGTTCTTCTACAACAAATTCCCTGCTATTGCTGACAAAACAATTCAGGAGAGCCAAGTGGCGATTCTCGGGACATATACCAAAAACCTGAACAAGCTATCTTCCGGAGACATGGATATTAACACCTACATGCGTACGGCGGAAGAGGAAGCCAACAAACTATTGGATAGCCTGAAGAAAAAATAATATAGCCCCCGCCTGGGAAAGCAATCGCTCCTTAGGGTATCGCAGCCTCGCAGCAGGCCGCAATACCCGGGGGCGATTTGTTTTTGTGGAAACATGAATAGCTCCGAACAGTTCAGGTTGAACCATGAACTTTAACCGGTTCAGGAAAAGTTTTTCATAAAGGTTCCCATCCGCTCGATAGCCTCCGTAATATTTTGGACCGACGAAGCATAGGAGCATCGGATGTGGCCTTCCCCGCATGAGCCCAGCACATTGCCCGGGACGACCGCCACCTTCATTTCCGTAAGCAGCCGGTCCGCAAATTGCTCGGAGGTTAGCCCGGTATGCTCAATGGACGGGAAGGCATAGAAGGCTCCCTTGGGCTCGAAGCAGGGCAGGCCGATTTCTTCGAAGCCCTTCAAGATCAGACGTCTTCGCTGATCGTAGGATGCAACCATTTCGCTCACCTCATGGGAACCGTTGCGCAAAGCCTCTATAGCTGCGCGCTGCGTCGTTATAGGAGCGCATATCATCGTGTATTGATGAATCTTGGTCATAGCGGCAATGACCTCGGGGTGGCCGCATGCATAGCCGAGCCTCCAGCCTGTCATGGCATAGGCTTTGGAGAAGCCGTTCAGCAGAATCGTACGGTCTCTCATACCGGGCAATTCGGCAAAGCAGGTATGCTTTCCGACGTAAGTCAGCTTCTCGTACACTTCATCGGAAATGACGATCAGATCGTATTTTTCCACCACTTTTGCGATCTTTTCCAGCTCTTCTCTTGGCATGGTCGCCCCGGACGGATTATTCGGGTAATTGATCAGTAAAGCTTTGGTACGAGGGGTAATGGCAGCCTCGACCTGCTCGGCTGTAATTCTGAACTCGTTGTCTGCCGAGGTGCTCAACGGAACAGGCACGCCTCCGGCCATGATCGTGCAGGGCGAATAAGACACGTAACAGGGCTCGGCAATCAGGACCTCGTCTCCGGGATGCAGGATGGCCCTCAAAGCCAAATCTACAGCTTCGCTGACACCGACCGTAACAAGAACTTCGTTACGTGGCTCATAGGTAACCCCATGATTGTCATGCAGGTGCCGGGCGATTTCCTCTCTTAGCTCGAGCAAGCCAGCGTTGGAGGTGTACATTGTATACCCTTTACGCAGAGAGTCGATGCCGTTTTCCCTAATGTTCCACGGCGTTACGAAATCGGGCTCACCGACGCCCAACGAAATGACGCCTTTCATCTCAGCTACCAAATCAAAAAAACGACGAATTCCTGAGGGAGGGAGATCCCTCACCGTAGGAGAAATACGATCAGACCATTGAATATTCATTACGTTCACCGGCTTTCTTTAGAATGGGAAACCTCTTCAGATGAGAGAATCGTCGCATTCGACGACATAAGAATTGTAAAAATAAAAAAGCCCCCGCCCCCATAAAGGGACGAGAGCTTATGCTCACGCGTTACCACCCTAATTGACATCCTATTGGCAATCTCTCTAACCTGTCAGACGGCTGGATCCGAGCCGTACAACGGGTTAAAGGCAGGGGGGGCTCCGGCTAGAAGGTGCATTTGGACAACAAAAAAAGCCCCCATCCCCGGAAAGGGACGAGAGCTTATGCCCACGCGGTACCACCCTAATTGACAATATTATGTCCACTCTTTCCGATAACGGCGGAAGACCGGCCTACTCCTACTATGAAGTTCAGAGGGCGACTCCGGGGCGGCTTTCCATCAGGCTTCACTCCCGGGCTCTCACCATCCCCGGGTCTCTTTAAGGTTCACCACAATGTACTTTCCCCATCTGTGTCTTTGCAGCACTAAATTATTGAAAAATATAACACGGACTTTTGACGTCTGTCAATTGGTTATTTACAAAAATAGAATGTCCCCCGCAGCTTGCTGTTGTGCAATGGATTCACTTGTATTATGATCAGACAAGTAAGGAGAATCATTCGGCATGTACATAGGGAGTATAGGGAGGAATCGACCATGAAAATTGATGCTCACCAACATTACTGGAAGCTGGATCGCGGGGATTACGGCTGGCTGACACCGGATTCGGGCGTATTATACCGGGATTATTTGCCGGAACAGCTGAATGATCATTTGAAGGCGAACGGGATCAGCAAGACGGTTGTCGTGCAAGCGGCGCCCACCTTGGCCGAGACGGAGTTTATGCTGAGCCTGGCAGAGCAGTCGGAGACGATTGCCGGTGTTGTAGGCTGGCTTGATCTGGAGGACAGCTCCTACAAGGAGCATTATGCGAGACTCAAGCAGAACCCTTATTTTAAAGGCATTCGGGTCATGCTGCAGGATATCGATATGGAGTATGCGTTTCGTCCGGCGGTTTTGGAAGCGCTGCGATTTTTCGAGCGGGAGCAGTTTCCAATTGATCTTCTGATCAAAATGCATCAGTTGGAGGATACCGTAAAGCTTTTGAAGCAGCTGCCCGATCTACGCGGAGTTATCGACCATATTGCCAAGCCCTTTATCTCCGAACAGCAGCTGGAGCCTTGGAGCACGTACATGGCACAAATAGCTTCAGATTATCCGAACATATACTGCAAGCTGTCCGGCATGGTAACGGAGGCAGATCATCAGAATTGGCGGGAAGAGCACTTTGTTCCTTATGTCCAGCACGTGGTATCCCGGTTCGGACCGCAGAGAATTATGTACGGCAGCGACTGGCCTGTCTGTCTGCTAGCCGCGGAATACGACGACGTATATAAGCTTCTGGAGAGCACGCTGCCGGATTCGCTGACGCCTTCCGACCTGGAAGATGTCTTCGGCCATAATGCCGCCCGTTTCTATAGACTCTAAGCTAACCCATTCCTGATGTAAAAACCGCTTGTGCCCTGGACATCCTCACCCCCATGCATGGCAGCTTGACAGGGGAGGGTTGTTCAGGAACCCCAAGCGGTTTTACCCATTTTTACAGTTGAATAGCCCGGATTTTGAATAGGAGCCAGTCTGTTGCAAAGTTGGTTTGTTAGCGTTTACAACAAAGGCTGAGCATAGCTTTAGGATGGACGATTACGTCGTTTTGCATACATTCTCATTGTAAGCGGAAAGCAATGCTTCCAGACTCTGGGCTGTATGAATATAGCTCTGCAAATCTTCATTGGAAACTTCGTTAAATATGGACCGTACTTCACTAAGAATATGGTTGCGCAAGGATTGGATCTTATCTTTGCCTGTACTTGTGAGCTGCACGAAAATAATCCGCCGGTCCTCAACGGAGCGAACCCTTTCAACCAAATGCTGACGTTCCAATTTATCGACAAGGCTGGTTGCCGCACCTAGCGTAATGCATAAGTAATCGGCAATATCGTTCATCTTCATGGAGTGATGCTCCAATTGAAACATCACAGATATCGTTGAATTGTTAAGGTTAGGATCGATATTCATAACCTGCAGCGAGCGTTTGAGTTGCCGGCTCACGCAAAGTAACTTATTCAACAGTAAAGTCGTATTCTGTTCTTTGCTCATCTAACCTATCCCCTATCTAAAATGACATCTAGTGTTATTTTACTACATTACGACAAAAATTAATATGAAGGTTGTCGAATTTATCTTACTTTATATCTTTCCCGGTCGATTGGCGCACCTAGGCAGATTGTATATAATAGCATTAAAAACAATCGGTAATCGGTTAAAGAAGCGGCTGGAGGGTATGTCATGCAATCGGGACTTTTAGTGATAGATGTCGGCAATACCAATACAAAAATAGCGGTATACAAAGAGCAGCAAATGGTGTATTTCTGGAGAGTGACGACACAGAGGGAAATGACGGTCGAAGAGATCTGGGTCGTATGGAGCCAGCTGTTTAAACAAAGCGGTTTCGCTTATGAGCGGCTAAGCGGAATCATAATCAGCTCAGTTGTACCTCCGTTAATGACGGCAGTAAGAGAAGTGTGCCGGACAAAGCTGGGTATTGCGCCGCTCGAGCTTGGCCCCGGGTTGAAAACAGGCCTGAGAATCGTGACGGACCAACCAGCCCAAGTAGGTGCGGATCGAATCGCAAGCGCCATTGCCGCCATCCACTTATACGGAGCGCCTGTTATCGTCATAGGCTTGGGGACAGCTACTACGATCAGCGTTGTCAATGAGCATAACGAATTTATCGGCGGGGCCATCCTTCCGGGAGGCGTTATTTCAGCGGAAGCATTGTATGAGCGTACCGCTCAGCTGCCTTCGGTCAACATCACCAGCCCTCAGCGGTTTCTCACTCACGACACAGCCTCCAGCATGACGTACGGGATCGTGAACGGAATAGCCGGACAAGTCGATGGTATTGTTACTCGCATTATTGAGGAAATGGCTTTGCCGTTCACCGTGGTGGCGTCGGGGGGATTATCCGAATTGATCTCCCCCGAGTCCAGCACGATCCAGCACACGCACCCGGATTTAGTCCTTGAAGGATTACGGATCACCTGGGAGCTTAATCGTTAATATGCGTTAGAACAGAAGAAAGGTCCTTCGCTTCTAGGCAGCGGAGGACCTTTTGGGATTAGATTATGGCAGATGAACCGTTTTGACATGCTCCATATGAAGGAATAGCGTCTCTCCTCCGGCTGCGACCATCTCGATCAGATTATTTTGCAGCGATTTAAGCTGACCGATTTTGTTCGGGTTTTCCCCGATATCGAGGACGACAAATTGACCTTCCAGCTTTTTCAGCTGCTGATCGAATGTTCTAGCCAGCGTTATCGTGGATGGACTTAGAGGGAAACGCTCCTGGTTCAGCGAATAAGGCGTCACATTGGGATCATAAGGCTTAAGATATTTCATGTGCTGCATCGGGATATAGACTACGTGATATACGGGTGAATAGAAGACGAAATAGTCATTCATTATGCTGGTTACATAACCATGAAGGGACTGGTTTCCGCTTGTATAAATTTCGGTGAACATCCCCTTGGCATTCATTAATATTTTGCGGAAGGAAATATCCTTTTGATCCTCGAACGGCATCTCGGCGGGAACTACAATAACGGCTTCGTCCTTGCTTTCTTCATATTGTGTCAGCTGCTGCAAATGCAGGAGAGGGATATACAGAAACTGTTGTCCATTATAAATCACCATGATGTCACTGCCCAGATTGATCAGTTTTCCGCGGATAGGCGTTTTTTTACCCGAAATATGGAGTTCTACCTGTTTATCAAGCAATGTGTTCAAGAGTGTCATAAAGCACCTCCTATTCTTAGAAATGTAAATGATGCGCGCTTACGTACTTAACTCAGCCAGGATACCGATATAACCCTATCGGGCATCCCGGCATGAGATCAATGCATGGCAGATTCAAAGAGATCCAACGCTTACTCCCTGTTTAGAAAAATAACCGTCATAAGAGAGACGGTTAATGTCATCCATTCGGATGAAGCAGGAATTGTAGAGTCACAGACTAGGACGGTTACAGTGCCTGGCATTAACGTCGGCTGTTCGATTTTTTGTTGCCGCCGGAGCTTCTGCTGCCGCTTTTATTATTTTTGTTGCTCTTGTTTTTGTTGCTTTTGTTTTTGTTGCTTTTGTTGTTGTTACCGCTCTTGCTGTTGTTTTTATTGCTTTTATTATTGCTGCCGCTTTTGTTGTTATTGTTATTGTTGTTGTTATTATTGTTGTTGTTGCCGGAGCTCTTGTTAGCGGCTACGCTGACCGTTTTGATATGAAAAATAGGAATGCGGATAAGCTCTCTGTTGAAGAGCAGCAAGACAAAGTCTTGACTAACTTCAGCTATAAAGCCTTCTACTTTTTCAGGGCCGCCGCGGTTGATCTGAACGAATTTGTGGCGCAATCTTTGCAATAATTGATTGAAGGTATTCGCATGAATGACGTTGGACATTCCTCCGGATCTACCGCTTCGATTGCCGCTTCTGTTGCCGCCTGATCCCATTTGAGTAATGCTTTTGATGTGAGAACGATTAATAAATACGATACCGTTTGGTGTACTTACTACGATAAATTCGGATTGAACGGAGATCAGAGTGCCCACAACGGAATCTGGACCGCCGCGATTCACCTTCACTTGAGTTCCCACTAGATTGGACAGCATATTGCCTGAAGAGCCCTGCGATCTTGATCTTCCACTGGTATTCTGTGACATCATGTTAGATACCATTTGATGAAAATAACTCATTTTAACATTCCCCTCTCGATAAGTTACTAAAACTAGAAATCTTGTCATTCATAGCGGCCCTTATTCTACCTAGAGCCTGTTTCACTATCTTTCATTTGCACCTCACCTGCACGCTGCCTGCCAGTGAATTAATTCATAGGCAGCGACCTCCTTTCATTAATCATGGTAGGGAATTCATAGTTTATATATATGTATCCGGCAAGAAGGTGTACTAGTTGTCAATCTATATTTGCTAGAAGTTCCACGTCTATCTATAAGAGATTCAAAGAGGGCGCTTTAACAGGTCAATGTGTATATTTTGCGGCTAGCAAACTACAGTCTAGTTCACTTCCGATCGAATCTCATAGACTGAACTATCTCAATAAAGGAGGTAGTTTCAATTGCCGGGATCAGGAGGAAATCGTAGTGGAAGCAGGGGGAACCGTACTGAGGGAAGCAGAGGCAACCGCAGCGACGGAAGCCCAGGGAATCGCACTGGAGGAAGCAGAGGCAACCGCAGCGATAGAAGCCGGGGCAACCGTACTGGAGGAAGCAGAGGCAACCGCAGCGATAGAAGCCCAGGGAATCGCACTGGAGGAAGCAGAGGCAACCGTACTGGAGGAAGCAGAGGCAACCGCAGTCATAGAAGCCAGGGCAACCGTACTGGAGGAAGCAAAGGCAACCGCAGCCATAGAAGCCAGGGCAATCGTACTGGAGGAAGCAGAGGCAACCGCAGTCATAGAAGCCAAGGTAATCGCACTGGAGGAAGCAGAGGCAACCAGCCTGGATGCTAATATCTGAAGGGGCTTTTGCTGGCATGGGAACAAACGCCGTGACGGCTATGGTCACAACCGCATAAGGTGAATTACCTCAAAAAGTCTATCATTCCTGTGATAGGCTTTTTGCTTTCTTAAAGAAAGGCGGAATCGTTCCATGGAACTGTCAACTCGGTCAATTGTGATTGGAGATGAAGAGCGTTCAGCGCTGCAGAAAAACGTATGGAGTGAAAAATACGTTAAAGCCCATATGCTTATCCAGGGAAGAAGAGAGCCTATTCTCCTGCGTTACCGTGGAGGTCACACGCGCGATTATCCGAAAAAATCATATGAGGTTGTACGTAATGGCAAAACGTATCATTATAATGCCGAATTCGACGATCCTTCCATGATTCGCAACGCGTTATCATTTCAATTCTTTCAATGGATTGGAGTACCCAGCCCCAGGACGCGCCACTGCTTGCTGAAGCTGAACGGGCAAAGCCTCGGGGTATATTTGGAAATCGAAGGGGTCGACCGGTATTTTTTCCGCAGCCGGAATATTTCCGTTAAATCTT
Organism: Paenibacillus sp. OAS669; assembly: GCF_014873645.1. Lineage (NCBI taxonomy): Bacteria > Bacillati > Bacillota > Bacilli > Caryophanales > Paenibacillaceae > Paenibacillus > Paenibacillus sp. OAS669. The sequence goes on along the minus strand of NZ_JADBDR010000001.1, from coordinate 170,677 downwards.
TGTTCTATGCGGTTAATGATAATGCAGATTTAACGCTGATCAGTCCGGAAACCCAGAGAAGAAAATCCTCGCTGTTCAACGGGTATGAGCACATCATAGGCACTGAAGAGGACCGCCGGCAATGGAAATCGTTCATATTGAATCTGAACACGCTTAAGGGGAGCCGATTAGGTCGATACTTGAAGGAACGGGTAGACATAGAGAACTATCTCCGATGGCTGGCCGGCGCCGTCTGTACAGGGAATTACGATGGCTTTGATCAAAACTATGCGGTATACCGTCATAAAAAAACAATGAAATATCGTATGATCCCATGGGATTACGAGGGAACATGGGGGCGTAATTGCTACGGCAAAAAATGCGGAAGCGACCTGGTTCGGATAGAAGGGTACAACCAGCTTACGAGCAAACTTCTTTCCTTCAAAAGTGTTCGAAGCCGTTACAAGGTCCTGCTGCGCTCCATCGTCAAACAGCATTTGACGGTCAAAAAGATAGATCCGGTCGTACAGCAAATGTATGAGGCCATTGCTCCGCATATCTACGAGGACTCCATGCGCAAATGGTCGTTATCCATCTTTGACGGGGAGCCCGAGCTGATACGCAGCTATATAAGAGAGCGGCGAAAAATTATTCTTGATTCGCTTCATAAGCTGTGAAAATCGAGAAGAGGATGAAGCCTTTCCCAAAACCAATAAAATTTTTCGACAAAGTTTGTCGAAATGGCGCAAATAAGTTGACGTAGCGCCTATTTCAAAGGCATAATGGATTAAAATCGAATTAAGGGAATGGATAAACGAATGGGCATTGAGCAGCTTCTTGAGAAGGCGTCCGGCTATGTAAAAGAAAGTGATCTGAAGCGTATAAGAGAAGCCTACGAGTTCGCTGAACAGGCTCATTCGGGCCAGGTTCGCAAATCAGGGGAGCCTTATATTCTGCACCCGTTGGCCGTAGCGGAAATCTTGGTCAACATGCAGATGGATACTACTTCAATTATTGCCGCACTGCTTCATGATGTGGTAGAGGATACGACCGTTTCTCTGGAAACCGTAAACGAGAAATTCGGCAAAACCTGCGCTATGCTGGTGGACGGTCTGACCAAGCTCGAAAAAATCAAGTTTAAAACCAAAGAAGAGCAGCAAAACGAAAACTATCGAAAAATGTTTGTGGCGATGGCTCAGGACATCCGGGTCATTTTGATCAAGCTGGCCGATCGCCTGCATAATATGCGTACGCTGAAGCATCAATCGGAAGAAGCTCAGCGCAGAATAGCGGACGAAACGCTGGAAATATTTTGCCCGATCGCTCACCGTCTCGGGATTTCTGCCATCAAGTGGGAAATGGAGGATATTGCGCTTCGCTATTTGAATCCTCAGCAGTATTACCGCATTGTCAATTTGATGCAGAAAAAACGGACCGAACGTGAAAAATATATCGAGGATGTCATCACGACCGTGCGGGAGAAGCTGTCCGAAATGGGCATTGAGAGCGATATTTCCGGCCGTCCGAAGCATATTTACAGCATTTATAAAAAGATGACGGCCCGCAATAAGCAGTTTAACGAGATATACGATCTGCTGGCACTCCGAATCATTGTTGACAATATTAAGGACTGCTATGCAACGCTAGGTATTATTCATACGCTGTGGAAGCCGATGCCGGGCCGGTTCAAGGATTACATCGCTATGCCTAAGCCGAACATGTATCAATCTCTGCATACGACAGTCATCGGTCCGAAGGGCGAGCCTCTTGAGGTGCAGATCCGTACGTTCGAAATGCATAAAACGTCCGAGTACGGAATTGCGGCGCATTGGGCCTATAAAGAAGGCAGCATGGTGCCTTCCGGCAGCTTCGAGGACAAAATGAACTGGTTCCGAGAAATTTTGGAGCTCCAGCATGATGCCCAGGACGCCTCGGAATTCGTCGAATCGCTCAAGATGGACTTTTTTTCCGATCTTGTGTTCGTGTTTACTCCGAAGGGGGAAGTCATCGAGCTGCCAGCGGGATCGGTCCCGCTGGATTTTGCCTACCGTATCCATACGGAGGTCGGGAACCGTACGATCGGCGCGAAGGTCAACGGCCGTATAGTCCCGCTGGATTTCCGGCTGAAAACCGGGGATATCGTTGAAATTTTAACGTCCAAGCACTCTTACGGGCCGAGCCAGGACTGGATCAAGCTGGCGCAGTCCTCGCATGCTCGTACGAAGATACGCCAATGGTTCAAGAAGGAGAAGCGGGAGGAAAACGTCGAGAAGGGCAAGGACGCCATTGAGCGCGAGCTTAAGCGTCTAGGTATCGACCCTCCAACCTTGATGAAGGAAGATGAGCTTCTGGAGGTCGCCAAGAAATTCAATTTCAACGAGATCGAGGATATGTACTCAGCTGTAGGCTTTAACGGCATTACAGCTGCACAGATTGTCACCCGGTTGACCGAGAAAATGCGCAAGCAGCAGGAGGAGGCCCGCCAGCAGGCACTGCAGCTGACCGAAGAAGTGAAGGAACTGAAATCGGCGGCGACAGAGCGCAAAGGCCGGCCTACTCACGGTGTTCGTGTCAAAGGAGTGGACAACCTCCTCGTTCGCTTCGCACGCTGCTGTAACCCGGTTCCAGGGGACCAAATCGTCGGCTACATAACGCGCGGCAGGGGAGTATCCATCCATAGGCAGGATTGTACCAATATCCCGGTTGCCGATGGCGGTGAAGAGGGGAACAGGGTGATCGAGGTCGAATGGGCGGATTCCATCGAGGCTAACTACAACGTTGAGATTGAAATTACCGGACATGACCGTTTCGGTTTCCTGAATGAGGTGCTGCAGGCGGTGTCCGAGAGCAAGACGGTGATTTCCGCCGTTTCGGGACGATCAGACAAAAACAAGATGGCGATTATTCATATGACCATCCTGATCCGCAATATTGAGCATCTTCACGCCGTCGTTGAAAAAATCAAGCGCGTGAAGGATGTATATTCCGTGCAGAGAATCATGCAATCGTAGCCGGTTCTTTGCATTATTACACGAATAGAGGTTAGAACACATAATGAGAGTGGTCGTTCAACGCAGCAAACAAGCGCAAGTGACCGTGGACGGCGCCGTTGTGGGGGCCATCGACCATGGGCTTGTGCTTTTGGTGGGTATTACGCACGAGGATACGGAGCAGGACGCCAAATTCGCAGCCGAGAAGATCGCAGGTCTTCGTATCTTTGAGGATGAATCGGGCAAAATGAACGATTCCGTTCTGGATGTAGGCGGGCAAATATTGTCCGTATCCCAATTTACCCTTTACGGCGACTGCCGTAAGGGCAAGCGCCCGAATTTCATGGCAGCAGCCCGTCCGGAGCAGGCAAAGCCTTTATATGACCGGTTCAATGAGCTGCTTCGGCAGCAAGGATTAACGGTAGCGACGGGGACATTCGGAGCGATGATGGAAGTATCGCTTGTCAATGACGGTCCCGTTACCTTGATTATTGAAAGCAAATAGCGCTCTTCTAGTTGTTTTACGCTTTGGCAGGATGTCGATCTCCATGGTTAGGTTACGTCTGGTTTGGACAAAATAGAAGTATACCTACTACAAGGAGATTACATTTGTATGCATCAATCCGGTAAAGAAAAGGCAGTTGTCCAACCGGAGCAGCAGCTGCTGTTTTGCAGCTTGGACGAATCGTTGGGAATGGTTGCCGCGGCACTGTCCGAAAACGAGCTATCGGCAGGATATTCTTCCGTGAGTGAGCAGTTAAAAAGACAGACTCGTCAAACGTTCCGATGATCTCGCAATCTAGTTCTATTACGGAAAAACGTATGGCCCTCGGGAAAGAAAAACTCCGGGGGCCTGTTTCTTTTCCTGAAAGCCGGCGGTATGGTACACTAAGACAGGCATGTCCAAAGGGTAAATGCTTATAACTGGAATTTATAAGCAGACGCTGAAACATTTGGCGCCTTTCGCCGTATATAAAGGTTGGGGAATTGTGCTTTTATTGGTTGTAGAAAGTCATTACATATGTCAACGAGGTGTGGAATGGGGAAAGCAGGTTATTCAACAGGTAATGCAAGAGGCTGGCTGCTTGCGGTTATTGCTATTGTATTAGTAGCTGCTATAGGAGCGGCGGCTTATTGGTATGCAGTGAAGAAAGAAGGCGCGTCGGCCGGCGGTAGGGGAGCGTCTAAGGCGTTAATGGAAGTCAAGTCGACCAAGGATATTAAAAACAGCTACGATGTCATCGTGGTCGGTACCGACCCTGAAGGTGTCGCGGCAGCGTTATCCGCGGCTCGCAACGGACTCAAGACATTGTTGGTTGACGGAAAAAACCGTACCATCCTGGGTGGGCTTATGACCGAAGGCTGGTTAAACAGCATCGACATGAACTATGATCCTACCAAAAGCGTGCTTGGCAAGCATGACATCATGAATAAAGGAATTTTCACTGAATGGTACGGCAAAATCGAGGGAGATTCCTTCGACATTACGACGGCCGCCAACGCGTTCTATTCTATGGTACAGAAAGAAAGCAATATCGATTTGCTCATGCAAGCGAAATCCATCGAGCCTTCCGTCGCCAAGACGACCGATAAAATAACGGTCACAGGCATTACCGTCACGAAGGCGGACGGCACTAGCCTATCGATTCAGGCTAAAGCAGTTATCGATGCAACGCAGGATGGGGACATCGGGGATATGGCCGGGGTTCCATTCACACACGGCAGAGAGGACCTCGCCGACGTGAAGAGCCGAATGGCCGTCACAGCGGTATTCCGCTTGACCAATATCACGCCGGAGCGTTGGAAGCAATTCGCCAAGACGATTCAAGCCGAGGATAAGGGACAGCAAAAATACGGCATCAACGAGATGAGCCTGTGGGGCTTTGACAAAATGCAGGATTACCCGGCCGTTAACAAGGAACGCGTAAGAATGCGCGGACTGAACGGCGGGCGCCAGAATGACAACACGATGCTGGTCAATGCGCTGCAAATTTTCGGGGTGGACCCGTTTGATCCTAAATCCAAGCAGGAAGCGCAGCAAATTGCCAAGGACGAGCTGCCGCATGTGCTTGCTTATTTGAAAAAGAGCTACCCTGATTTTGAAGGGGTAGAGCTGGACGGCATTGCTCCTGAGTTGTATGTTCGCGAATCCCGTCATATGATAGGCGAATACAGATTATCCATTATCGATCTGCTGGAAAACCGGGATCAATGGGACCGCATCGCCTTCGGCGGTTATCCGGTCGATATTCAACGGACAAGCCCTGCGGACAACGGAGCGGTCGTTATAGATCCGGACAAATATGCGATTCCGTTCCGCAGCATCGTTCCGCTTAAGGTGGACGGGCTTCTTGTTGTCGGCAGAGCGGCCAGCTACGATACGCTGCCGCATGGAAGCGCACGGGTTATTCCTGTCGGTATGGCGGAAGGGGAAGCAGCAGGAGCGGCTGCGAAGCTGGCCATCGAGCAGAATATGACATTCCGTCAAATGTCTGCCTCCAAGGAAACGATTGCCAAGCTTCAGGACATGCTGAACAAGCAGGGGATGGATTTGAAGCCATACACCATCAAGCCGGCGCCTTTCATGGAGAACAAATCGTATGAGGGACTGAAGACGGCGGTGAGTCTTGGTCTGGCTACAGGCGGCTACAAGAATGAATTCAATCTCGACAGCCCATCAAATCAACAGCGCATGGTCAACATGCTGAACGGGATACGCAAGTTCAAGCCTGCTGTATTGACAGGTAACCCGACTGCGGTCATTCCGAATGAGAAGGCGCCTGAGAAGCAGCCGCTTTCCCTGGATATCGCGGCGGGAATGATCGCGTCTTTATTGAAGCTTGATGCTGCCCAGGGGGATGCCGTAAGCGCGCTGCAGTCCAAAGGGTATCTGACCAAGCAGACCGTCGATGGAATCGCCAAGAAGCAGGAATTGACGAACGGTGACACTTATATGCTGATCCATGACGCATATAAACAGCTGAACGCGGCAAAATAAGGGCAGCATAAGCGGATTTGTATAGAATTTACATGCTTTTTGCTTGACTTTGCCAAAATTCGATATTACAATTATGCAAAGAATGAAGATCATGATCCGTTGAAGGGACAAAGTACTTCGAGCATAGCATAGCCAGAGAGGGAAGCCATGGGCTGCAAGCTTCCTTATGCGAACCGGATGAAAAGACCTCCCGGAGGACATACGGGGAACCATCGGCAGAACAGCCGATGCAGTAGTCGTAATGCGTTGCGCGGGCGTTAACCGCTTAAGAGTGAATTTGCACGGCTCCATTATAGAGGAGCAGCTTATGCAAATTCAAATCGTGGGTGGTACCGCGGGAAGATTTCGATAATGGATCTCTCGTCCCTGACAAGGCGTCAGGGGCGGGAGATTTTTTGGTTTTATCCATCCGAACCGGTTTATTGGATTTACCGGCTGAAATGAATTTTATGAAAGGAGTGTCGTTGCAGTGAGCATTCAAAAACCAAAAGGAACTCAGGATTTGCTTCCCGGTGAAGTAGAAAAATGGCAGTATATCGAAGCAAAAGCCAGAGAGCTGTGCCAACGCTTCAATTATCGCGAAATTCGCACTCCGATCTTTGAGCATACCGAGCTGTTTCAACGGGGTGTTGGGGAAACGACGGATATTGTCGAGAAGGAGATGTACACCTTCCTGGACAAAGGGGATCGCAGCATATCCTTGCGTCCTGAAGGAACTGCCGGCGTAGTAAGAGCGTACGTGGAAAACAAGCTCTACGGAGAGCCCGATGTCAGCAAGCTGTACTACATCGGTCCGATGTTCCGCTACGAGCAGCCGCAAGCAGGCCGCTACCGCCAGCTGCACCAGTTCGGTATCGAAGCATTCGGTTCGGTTGATCCGAGCATCGATGCGGAGGTTATCGCCCTTGGCTACACATTTTACCGGGAGGTCGGGATCAAGGATGTGACCGTCGAGATTAACTCGGTCGGCAATCCTGCGGTGCGAGCCGCTTATCGCGATACCATCCAGCAATTTTTTGCACCGGTGAAGGATAAGCTGTGCAAAGACTGCCAATCCCGTTACGACCGCAATCCGATGCGGATTCTCGATTGTAAAATCGACCAGAAGTACTGCGAAGGAGCTCCGACCATTCTGGAGCATCTGGACGAGGAGTGCAGCGTCCATTTCCAAGCGGTGCAAAATTACTTGAAGGCAATGGATATTCCATTTAGCGTGAATCCTCGATTGGTACGCGGTCTGGATTACTATACGCATACTGCGTTCGAATACAAGGCAGCCGGCATCGGCGCTATCGATACCATCGGCGGCGGCGGACGCTACAACGGTCTTGTAGGCCAGATCGGCGGCAATGATCAGCCGGGAGTCGGCCTCGGACTGGGCTTGGAGCGTACCCTGCTCATCCTGCAGGCGCAGGGAGTTGAAATTCCAACCGTAAAACCGCTGGATGTGTATGTCATCGGTCTTGGCGAAGCGGCAGAGCAGGAAATTCCTCGTTTGCTGCATCAGCTGCGGCTGGAAGGCTTACGGGCCGAAAAGGATTATTTGGGCCGCAAAATCAAGGCGCAAATGAAATCGGCCGACCGGTACCAGGCTCATTTTGTCGCTATCCTTGGCGAAGATGAGCTGGCTCGCGGAGAGATTACCGTCAAGACGATGGCGAGCGGCGAACAGCAAACGATGAAGCTCGACACCTTCGCTGCCGAATTGCGCAAGCTGAAAGAACAGGAATCAAATAGGTAAACCATATCTGGAGGTAGATGAAATCATGATGTTAAGAACGCATCACTGTGGAGCTTTAACGAAAGCGAACGTCGGGGAAACCGTCGTTTTGAACGGCTGGGTACAGCGCAGACGCGACCTTGGGGGCGTATTGTTTATCGATCTGCGCGACCGCAGCGGGCTTGTACAGATCGTATTCAATCCGGATTTCTCCGGCGAAGCGTTGAACATTGCGGATCGTGCCCGCAACGAGTATGTTCTTGCCGTAAGCGGCAAAGTAGTAGAGCGTGACCCGGCTACTGTAAACCCGAACCTGGCCACAGGCGAGATCGAAATTCAAGTTACCCAAATTGAAATTTTGAACCAAGCGAAGAACCCTCCGTTCTTCATTGAGGATGGAATCGAAATCGACGAGTCGCTCCGTCTGAAATATCGTTACCTGGACCTGCGCCGTCCGGAAATGCAGCGCACCTTGATGCTTCGTTCCAAAGCGGCCAAATTGTTCCGTGATTTCCTGGACGAGAATGGCTTCTTGGAAGTGGAGACACCAATTCTGACCAACGATACACCGGAAGGGGCGCGCAGTTATCTGGTGCCAAGCCGTGTGCATCCGGGCGAATTCTTCGCACTGCCGCAGTCGCCTCAGCTATTCAAGCAATTGCTGATGGTAGGTGGCTTGGAGCGCTATTATCAAATCGCTCGCTGCTTCCGTGACGAAGACCTCCGTGCAGACCGTCAGCCGGAATTTACCCAGGTGGATATCGAGACTTCCTTCCTGACCCAGGACCAGCTGCTCGAAATGATGGAAGAGCTGGTTGTACGTTTGATGAAAGAAACGGCTAACGTTGAGATTGAGCGTCCGTTCCAACGCATCAGCTATGCGGATGCTATGGGCAAATACGGCTCTGACAAGCCGGATCTGCGCTTTGGCCTCGAGCTCCAGGACGTATCGGATATCGTTGCAAATTCCGGCGTGAAGGTATTTGCTTCCGTCGTTGAAAAAGGCGGTCAAGTTAAAGCCTTGAACGCTAAAGGCTGCGGCAGCTGGAGCCGTAAGGAAATCGATGACCTGGGCACATTCGCTGCCCGTTACGGAGCGAAAGGCCTGGCATGGGTTGTCCTGAAGGACGGCGAAATGAAAGGTCCTATCGTGAAGTTCTTTACCGAGGAAGAACTTTCCGCGTTGAAAGAGCGCCTTGGCGCCGAAGAAGGCGACTTGCTGCTGTTCTCTGCCGACACGAAAAAGGTAGTAGCTGATGTACTTGGTAACCTTCGTCTGAAAATCGGTCGTGAGCTTGGATTGATTGACGAGAGCAAATTCAAATTTGCATGGGTCGTTGACTTCCCACTCTTGAGCTACGACGAAGAAGAAAAACGTTATGTGGCGGAGCACCATCCGTTCACACGTCCGAAGGAAGAAGACCTGCATTACTTCGATACCGATCCGGGTCAAATCCGTGCTCAGGCCTATGACCTTGTATTGAACGGATACGAAGTCGGCGGCGGATCCATGCGGATTTACAAGCGGGAAGTTCAAGAGCAAATGTTCAAGGCGCTTGGTTTCTCCAAAGAAGAAGCGCAAGAGAGATTCGGCTTCCTTCTCGAAGCCTTCGAATATGGTACGCCTCCGCATGGCGGTATCGCTTTCGGCTTCGACCGCTTGGTGATGCTGATTGCCGGACGTACGAACCTTCGCGAAACGATCGCATTCCCGAAAACGGCGAGCGCTACCGACTTGTTGACTGATGCGCCGGGTCCGGTAAGCGACAAGCAGCTGGAGCTGTTGTCCATTCGTTTGGCCTTGAAGCAGCCTGCTTCCAAATAAATAGCAAAGACAGAGAAGATGCCGGGAATAACCGGCTCTTCGCCTGTTCAAATGATAATGAACACTATAAGGAGGGCGGCCCTTATGCTGCACCAGTTTTCCAGAACAGAGCTTGCCATCGGCCCGGAAGGGCTGGACATTATGCGCAACAGCTGCGTAGCCGTCCTCGGCATCGGCGGCGTTGGTTCCATTGCTGCTGAAGCGCTGGCGCGTACAGGCGTCGGAAAACTCATTCTTATCGATAAGGACGTTGTCGATATCACAAATATTAACCGCCAGGTACACGCACTGTTATCGACAGTAGGCCAACCCAAGTCCGATTTGATGAGGGACCGGATCCTGCAAATCAATCCGGAGTGCGACGTTGTATCGCTCCGGATGTTCTATACGGAAGAAACGTACGAGAAGCTGTTCGAATATCCCTTGGATTACGTTATTGACGCATCGGATACGATCAGTTATAAGATTCATTTGATCAAGCAATGTTTACAGCGCAAAATTCCGATCATTTCGAGCATGGGCGCCGCTAACAAAATGGACCCAACCAAGTTCCAGGTCGCGGATATTTCCAGAACGACAATGGACCCGCTGGCGAGAGTAATCCGTCACAAGCTGCGTAAAGACGGCATTAAAAAAGGCGTAAAGGTCGTCTTCTCCACGGAAGAACCAATTAAACCGCGCGAGGACGTTACGCAGCGCATCGTTCCCGAGAACGCACCCGAAATCCGTAAGGCACAGCAGCCTCCGGCAAGTAACGCGTTTGTGCCGCCGGTAGCCGGATTGATTGCGGTCAGCGTTGTCGTACAGGATTTATTGGCTAAAGGGAATGCCAAGGCATAATAAAAGCATGGAATACAGAGCAGCAGCTCGGTGTTCCATGCTTTTTGCGCATATAGGATACAATTCCTTTACAATTTTCAGAAAAAACCGGAGCCTTATCTGAAGTGTCCGGTAGGCAAGCTTAAAATGTTTGCGTTTTCAATAAGAGCCGCAAAGCATTTGTCAGTGAGGTTAGGCAGCACGCGGTCATTTTTCCGGTATTCCTGTGGAGTCATTCCCGTTCTTTGGCGAAACAGCGTATGAAAAAACTTCATGTCGTGATATCCCACCGTCCCGGCGATTTGCTGTACAGTCATCGAGGTGGCTTTCAACAGTTCACAGCACTTTTGTACCCTTAAATGCTGTACATAGGAGGTGAAGGATGTCCCGGTCGCTTGCTTAATAAGTCTTTGCAGATGACTTACGCTGAGAAAGGCATGCTCGGCAACCTGCTTCAAATTAATATCCTCATGATAATGCTGCTTGATGAACTGCAGTGCATCCTGCACCTTCAGATTCATGGTTTCAGGCACGCTCGTAGACAAAGTATCCCGATGAAGCAAAGCGAGAATTTGAATGAGTATGGAATGGACAATGACTTCATACCCGGGCAGCTGAAGGCGGTACTCTGACAGAAGATTATGAAATAATTCCCCATACTTGCTGTCCTTATCATAGTGATGAAACCAAGGCTGTCTCATATTCTCGGAATGAAACAGCGCATTATGCAGCTCAGAGCCTGCCGGCGGGAAAGAGGAAGAGCTTTGCAGCAGCTCCGGCCGGAATACGCAGTTCAGAATGGATAATGTTCGAACCTTGTCCGGTGAAGGGGGTCGATAAACATGCGACGTACCCATCGGAAGCAGATAAATATCTCCGCGTTTGACCGGGACTACCGTATTGTTAATAAACTGATACCCGATCCCTTCCGTAACATAGCTGATTTCAATGGCATCGTGCGTATGCTGAGGAATACTGAAGGCTTCAAATGCTCGATTTACAAAAATATTCATACCCGGACGAAATTTCTGGTCCGCTCTGAATACCTCCGAAGCCATTGGGTTCATAAGCCACCTCCGGTAACATTTTACAATCATCCACCTAGTTAGATTATAAACTTCGATTCATGATGTAATCAACCCATAATCCACTTTGCAGAGTTGGTATTTTCGCGAAAATGAGTTGAGACCCCCATAAACATTGTGTAACCCCCCCATGTGTCAGGTCATCAGACTGGTATAATTTTATATGATTCTTTTTTCTCTAAAAAAGGGGGCATACAGCTTGAAGATTAACAGAAAGGCCTTGGTCACCCGGCATAATCCGGTTATCAGAGAAGTTTTGGATTTATCTCCGCTTTCCGTCGGGAACGGGGAATTTGCTTTTACAGCGGATTTCACCGGTTTGCAAACGTTTCCGGAATCGTACACGATTCCTCTGGGAACACAGTCGCAATGGGCCTGGCACAGCTCAGGAGGCCGGAATGTCTGGAGTCTCAATGATGTCCGCATGCAGTATAAGGATGAGGAGCGTCAGCTTGGCGGTTATCCAATCCGCGCGGAGGACAAGGAAGAAGCCTATCACTGGCTGAGACAAAATCCGCACAGGCTGCAGCTGGGGCAATTTGGATTTGAGTTTACGAGAGCTTCAGGTGAGCTATTGAGCCTGGATGCAATTACCGATATAGAACAAACGCTGGATCTTTGGAGCGGGATTATCGTAAGTCGTTTTCGTGTGGATGACCAGCCCGTCATTGTACATACCTTTTGTCATCCTTCTCTGGACAGCTTCGGAGTTAAGGTGGAAAGTCCGCTGCTTGCAGAGGGACGCTTACGGATTCGGGTTCGCTTCCCTGCGCCCGGAATGACCTCGCGGAGCTGGGACCGTTCGATAGACCTCCATTGGGGAGAGCCGGACAGTCATGCGACCACATGCAGCAAGTCTTATCCGACCGGCGCTTTGCTGGAACGAACCATGGATGAGGACGGGTACAACGTTGCTTTAGGCTGGTCCCAAGGCAGGCTGGAGCAGACCGGGAAGCACGAATTTATCCTTCATGGGGATCAAATCTCGAAGTATATGGAATTTACGGCTGGCTTTTCTCCGCTGGGTCATGTGATAGCGCTTGCATCCGCAGAGGAGATGATGGAGGCTAGCCGCGATCATTGGGAGAGCTTCTGGATGAGCGGAGGTGCCGTTGAGCTGGCTGACAGCAAGGATCCGCGGGCGCTTGAGCTCGAACGCCGTATCGTGCTGTCGCAATTCAATACCGCTATCCACAGCGCAGGAAGCGTACCTCCTCAAGAAACCGGATTATTGTATAACAGCTGGTTCGGTAAGCTTCATCTGGAGATGCATTGGTGGCATGCGTTTCATTTTCCGTTGTGGGGCAGAGCCCATCTGCTGGAACGAAGTATGGGATGGTACAACGATATTCTTCCCGCAGCGCGTGAAATCGCCAGGTCTCAGGGCTATCAAGGTGCCCGTTGGCCCAAAATGGTTGCCGCAGAAGGGGCTCAGAGCCCGTCGGTTATAGCTCCTTTGCTAATCTGGCAGCAGCCGCATCCTATCGTTATGGCAGAGCTGTGTTATTTGGCGAAGCCTACCCGGGAGACGCTGGAGCGATACCGTGATGTCGTGCTGGAATCGGCCGAATTCATGGCATCCTTTGCCGAATGGGATGAGGAAGGCCGCCGATATGTCCTTGGGCCGCCGGTGATTCCGGCACAAGAAAATCATAAGGCAGAGCACACCTGGAATCCGACGTACGAGCTGGAATACTGGCGCCATGGGTTAGAAGTAGCAATGGAATGGGCGAAACGACTAGGTGTTCCGGTGAACCCGAAATGGCTGGAAGTAAGCGAGCAGCTATCCGAGCTGCCTCAGCTGGACGGGGTTTACCTGGCTCACGAGAATTGCCCCGATACGTATACAAAAGCCAACATTGACCATCCTTCCATGCTGGGTGCACTGGGTATGCTCCCCGGCAAAAAAGCAGATCCGGCCGTTATGCGAAATACACTGCAGCGGGTTATGGACAGCTGGCGCTGGGAGCACACCTGGGGCTGGGATTACCCGATGGCGGCAATGACCGCGGCTCGGCTGGGTGAAGGAGAATGGGCCGTCGATCTGCTGCTGAAGGAGGTCACCAAGAACACGTATTTACCGAACGGCCATAACTACCAGCGTCCCGGCTTGTACGCTTATTTGCCTGGCAACGGCGGGCTTTTGACAGCAGTTGCAATGATGGCCTGCGGCTGGCAGGGAAGTCCGGAACGTCACGCTCCCGGTTTTCCATCCGATGGCAGCTGGACGGTCCGTTGGGAAGGCCTTCATCCGTGGATGTAGCATTGGTAGCATTGCTAGCTCGTGGAAAGAAACGCTTAGAATCGTTCTAAACATTTAATCCGTCGCTTAACAATATGGATGTGAATACGGCATTGCGGAAAGCAAAGGAAGAAGCCGCAAGGCGAAAAAATAATCACTTGGGAGGTGCGGTATGGTCAAAAAAATCATGGTGCTGCTGGGGTTATTCATTATTCTGTTGATCGTATGGATCGCGGCGGGATTATGGTTCTCATCTCTGTACGGAAATGCCGGCTTCGGAGGCACGCTATTGATAGGCTTTTGTATCGTACCTCTCATTCTCCGTCTGGCAGTAACCAAGCTGTTTCGTACAAATGAGAAGACCATAGACCATTAGCTGCAATGCGATAATTCCATTTTTTTACACATGAAGCAAAAAGGAGAGAAATCATCCATGTCATCCAAAGAAATCGGGTATGCCGTATTCGGGCTGGGAGTTGGCAAAAGCCATCTCGCCAGTGCGGTAAAAGCGAAGGGATGTAAATTCGTCGCGATCTGCGACATGAACGAAGCGGTTTTGCACAAGCTTGGCGACGAATATGGAATTGATCCGGCGAACCGTTACACGAGCTATGAGGAGCTTCTGAAACGCGAGGATATCGATGTTATCAGCGTGTGCACGCCGAGCGGCTGGCACAAGGAGCATACGATCATGGCGCTCAAGGCCGGCAAGCATGTGCTGACCGAGAAGCCACTGGAGATCCGTGTAGATCGAATTGATGAAATGAACCGGGTGGCGGCGGAGCAAGGACTGTATCTCGGCTGTGTATTCCAGAACCGGCTTGCGCCGGCCAACCAATTGATCAAGCAAACGATCCAAAGCGGCCGGATGGGCAAAATGATCACATCCAATTTTCATTTGAAATGGTATCGCGATGATAAATATTACGCCAAGAACGGCGGATGGAGAGGCACCTGGGCCATGGACGGCGGCGGTGCGATCATGAACCAAACCATCCATACCGTTGATCTTATGCAGTGGTTTATGGGGCCGGTGCGAAGCATTTTTGCCAAAATGGGGACGTACAATCACCCGATTGAAACGGAAGACACAGCGGTAGCCGTCGTGACGTTCGAAAGCGGAGCTATCGGTACCCTTATTGGAACGACATGCGCCTATCCGGGGCTAGAGGTCTCCGTTCAAATTCACGGATCAACGGGCTCCATTTATTCCAAAAGCAACAAGATCGAGCTGTTTAAAATGGCTGATGATGATGAGCACTATTCCGAGGAAGCCCGTATCCTGGAAGCTTACGGTACAGGCGCAGCCAAACCGGCTTCCGAATCGGGTGCACTGCCGAAGACGGGTCATGCAGGGCAAGTCCAGGATATGATCGATGCCGTAATAGAGGGACGCCCTCCTATGATTGAAGGCAAAGAGGGAAGAGCTTCCGTCGAAATCGTGCAAGCGCTTTATGAATCCGCAAGAACCGGCAAGGAAGTATTCCTGCCTTATGTACCGGAGCTGAGCAAAGCATGAATAAGCCAAATGAACGCACCTCTTCCTTTCCGGCTATTGGATGCTGCCTGACAACCGGGTCTTTTATGCCGCAAAGCGGAAATACCGAAGCTTCACAGAAAGATCCAGCCGACGTGCTGCTTGCCGGAATTAACGGCCTGCTCCAATCAGGCTATGACTTCGCGGAGCTTACCGTCGGGGCACTGGCCCAGCTCTCAGAGGATGAATTTGAGCGGCTGCAAAGCAAGCTGAAAGAGGAAGGCATTGCCATTCCCGTCTTTAACAGCTTTATTCCTCCTGCACTGAAATTAACAGGCCCGGAAACCCAGCCGCAAGCGATAGAAGAGTACGTCGCAAAAGCAATGAAGCGAATTCATGAAGTCGGCGGAGAAATGATTATTTTCGGCAGCGGAGGCGCCCGAACCGTTCCGGAGGGCTATGCCGTCGAACAGGGACTTCAACAAATTAAAGACTTTCTGACCCTATGTGACCGCTATGCAGATCAATATGATCTTATTGTCGCTATAGAACCGCTGAACCGTAAGGAAAGCAATGTGATCAATAAAGTTGAGGAAGCGTTGGACATAGCTCTCGAGCTCAATCTGCGGCATATTCAAGTGCTTGCCGACGCTTACCACATGCATTTGGAGCAGGAGTCACCCGAGATTGTGAAGCGTGCGGTTGAAAGCAACCTCCTGGCGCATGTGCATTATGCCGAGTTCGATCGAAGCTTCCCGTCAGGGACCGAAGACACCGGAGTCGATCTGAGAGGCTTGTTTACCTTTCTTAGGGACTGTGGATATCAAGGGCGCGTTTCTGCTGAATGTATGGGAGAAAATGTAATGGTTCATAATCAAGCTTCCTTGAGGTATGTAAGAAATTTGTTAGTACAACTACATGAAAGAGGCGAATAGGATGTCTTTATTTACTTTATCCGTACAATCCGGCCACCATGCTCGTCGGCATTGTCCCGTATCCTTCCGCATTGCCGCTAATGCCGAGATTCTTAATGGAACGGCCGCGCTGTATATGACTGGAGAGGACGGAAAGCCGGTGGCGCTCCAATGCGAGAATGTTAACGGCGAGCTGATCCTCCACTGGATTGTGGATCATCTAGCCAACGGGGAGAGCCTTACCTATACCGTTCATGCGGGTGCAAATCCGGAAGGAGAAGCGGTATCGGGCATTCGGCTGGAGGAAAAAGAGCATCAGATCGATGTGGTGATCGGAGGCAGCTATTTCACCTCTTATGTATTTCATCCGGACATCGCCAAGCCTTATCTCGGACCTATTATGGGGCCGTACGGGGAAAGCTTTACACGCCTTGATTTTGAAACGAAAGAGCACCCGCATCACAGATCCTTATGGCTTGCGATCGGTGATGTTAACGACATTGATATGTGGAATGAGCCGAAGGAACGGCATGGAAAGCAAATCGTAACCGGATTCGGGGACAAAACTGCAGGTGCGGTATTGGCAAGACTGACCTCTACTCAACAATGGTGCTCCTACGGAGGAAAGCCGCAATTGACGGAAACAAGAACGATGACGTTCTACAATACTCCTGCTGAAGGCCGGTTTATCGATATCGATTTCTCCCTGGTGGCGAACGGACGTGTTGAGCTGGGCGCTACGAAAGAAGCGGGACCGCTGGGAATCCGCGTCGCAGAATCGATGAAGGCCGATAACGGAGGAGTAATTCGCAATTCCTTCGGTTCTGTCGGAGAAAAGGAATGCTGGGGTCAGCGCGCTCAATGGTGCGACTACTACGGCAATGTCGGCGGCAAGACGCTGGGAATCGCCGCCTTCGATCATCCCGATAATGCGGACTATCCTACGTATTGGCATGTACGGGACTACGGTCTTCTGGCGGCCAACAATTTCTACTTCTTGGGCGGCAAGCTGCTTCAGAAGGGCCAATCCCTGAGCTATAAGCACCGTGTTTATTTCCACGCGGGAGATACGGATGCCAGCCGGGTAACAGAGAAGTACCAGGACTACATTCATCCGCCCGTCGTCTCCTTGGTTAAACAATAACAATGATAGAGAGGACGGAAGACAACATGAAAGAAGTGCTATCGAATCGGTCCTTGGAGCAGCAATTTCTGGAGCCCTCGGACGAATTTACGCCGGTCCCGTTCTGGTTCTGGAACGATGCACTGACGGCGGAGGAAATCATTAAGCAAATCACAGACTTCGCGGATAAAGGGGTTATGGGCTTCGTTATCCATCCGCGAATAGGAATACCGGAGAGTATCCCGTACTTATCGGACAGCTACATGGATCTGGTTGAAGCGGCAGTGAAAGAGGCGTCACGATTAGGCATGACGGTGTTTTTGTATGACGAGGCCATGTATCCGTCAGGCTCCGCCAAAGGGATGGTGGTTCAAGACGATCCGGCTTATGCAAGCCGGGGCTTGAAGATGCTGGAATGGGATGGCTCCAAGCCGATCGAGCTATCTGACATTTTAAGCGAAGGCGAAGTGCTGGTCTCCGTACAAGCTGTGAAGAAGAAGGATGGGAGCAGCATTGATCCCTCGGCTGCGGTCAAGGTTGAGCCTGTGAACGGAGAAGTTCTTATACCCGACGGGTATGCATCACTATTGCTGTTCATCGAGACGTATTCCAAAGGAACGATCCGGGGGATACATTTCGGCGAGGATGACGGGGAGCCTAATGCTCCGGCCTCCGCGGACCTGTTGAACCCTCTGGCCACGCAAAAGTTTATTCGGCTGACGCATCAGCGGTATTATGAACGGCTCGGAGTCTATTTCGGCAATACGATCCAGGCCATGTTTACGGATGAGCCGGACATTATGGGGCGCCGTCATGTGAAGGGGCTTAAGTCATGGACCACAGGGTTCCTGGATTATTTCCTGAAGGAAGGCTGCAGGGAAACCGACCTGCCTCTCTTGTGGCTCGAGGGGGAGAGCTCGGAAGCTGTGCGGCGGGCCTACCGCAAAGCCGTGAACAAACGGATGGTCGAAGCCTATTATAAGCCTCTAAGCGATTGGTGCGCGGAGCATGGCATTGCATTAACAGGCCATCCGGCGGCAAGCGACGAGATCGGTTTATTGGAGCATTTTCAAATTCCGGGACAGGATGTCGTATGGCGTTGGGTCGCTCCTGAAGACGGCAAAGCATTGGAAGGCCGGCATACAACCATGGCCAAATGCTCTTCCGATGCGGCAAGGCACAGGGGCAGACGCAGAAACCTCAATGAGTTCCTTGGCGTGTGCAGCCCGGGCGGCGGATGGGCTCTAAGCGGAGGAGACATCAAGTGGTACATGGATTGGCTATTGGTGAGAGGGGTCAACCTTCTATGCCCTCACGCATTCTATTATTCCATTGAGGGACCGCGCAGATATAATGAGCGTCCGCCCGATGTGGGGCCGAACAACATTTGGTGGCTGCATTACCGTCTTTTTTCCGATTACATGAAACGAATGAGCTGGCTTATGACGGGCAGCGTCAATACAACGCCAATAGCCGTTCTATGCCGCGAAGATTGGCTGCCGTGGCAGGAAGTCAAGCCGTTGTACGAGCACCAGAGGGAGTTTAATTATCTGGAAGAAAGCTTGCTGGTGAAAGAAAACGCGATCGACAAAGGCTGCATTCGGATTCAAGAACAGGCTTACACTGTGGTGCTGGTGGAAAACGAACATTTATGGGAGGAAGAAACAAAGGCAGCCTTGCAGCTATTCCTCGATGGAGGAGGTACGGTCTTCGTACTTCATACGGAGGAGCAGGAGCGCGGCTTGCCGGCAACGATCCGGTTGACAAGCCCTGATCAATTGATTGCGGCACTGGATGACATCCTGCAGCCCGAAGTTCTGTTGGATCCTCCTTGCCCGGATATTAGAGTTAGTCATGTCGTCAAGGATGGCAATCATTTCTATGTGCTGGTTCATGAGGGAGAACAAGCCTACGAGGGAACCTTGTCTGTTGCAGTATCGGGGAAGACCGAGCTATGGGACCCGTGGGAAGCCAGGGTTGGATCAGCCTATGCTCTCAGATCGAATCTCGGAACAACCGTTCCGATTCATTTGGACAGAAGGCAAAGTGTTATTTTCCGTATCGACCCCGCAGCTCCTATTGAAGAGGATAGAACGGCTGTGATAACCAGTGAAACGCCAGCATCGCAAGAGGCAGTGCGTGTTCTGGAAAACGGCTGGCGGGTGGAGTCCGCTGCCCCTGAAGCTTCCTCCCTGGTTACAGGATTAGGAGACTGGTCGGAGATCGAGGGACTGGATACCTTTTCAGGTACGGTGCATTATGTGAACCGCTTTGTCATAGAGGAACCCGTCTCAAGTCGTACGGAGCAGATCCTGCTCGATTTGGGAGAAGCCCATGAAATGGCGGAAGTGTGGGTGAACGGACAGTTTGCCGGGGTACGCATGTGGCATCCGTATAGGCTGAATATTGAAGCGTACGTCAAGCAAGGTGAGAATGAGCTCCGAGTAGCCGTTACGAACAGCCTTGCTAATAGGATCGATCGGGATAAGCGGCCTTCCGGCCTGATAGGCCCAGTAAGTGTAGCGGAATACCGTGTGTAAACTGTTAATGAAAGCGGGGGCTTACGGTGAAAAGATCTCCTTGGTTCATTATGGTTCTTATTTTCCTTGTCCTGGCGGCCGGTTGTTCGGCACCTCCATCGGGTCAAGTACAGCAAGTGAAATCAGCTGATGAAATGCCTTCTGCACCGGTAAAGCTGAGCTTTTATCTTGACGTACCTCTTACCGATGAAGAGTTCGATAAAATCTTCAAGCAGCCGATTGCCGTCAAATACCCTAATGTCACACTCGAACTGATCCGCAAGGGAAAGGGTATGATGCCTCAGGATTTGATGGCTGCAGGGATTGTGCCGGACATTATTCTGGCTGCCAGCACGACGGTAATGAATTGGCAGGGGCTCGGGATGGTGGAGGATTTGGCTCCCCTCATTAAGGGAGCGGGGATTGACATGAACCAGTTTGATCCCGCCATTACCGAATCCTTGAAGATGTACACCACAAGCAATGAAATCATCGGCTTGCCGTATGTCATGAACTGGGTGGCGCTGTTTTACAATAAAGATATTTTCGATAAAATGGCCGTCCCTTATCCGAAGGATGGGATGGATTGGGAAGCCGCGCAGGAATTGAACAAGAAGCTGACCAGAACGGTAGACGGCGTAGAGTACAGGGGTCTTGACCCTGATACCGTCGATAAGATGGGCTTCGGGCTATCCCTGGATTACGTGGATGCGAAGACGGGCAAGGCGATGCTGGATACGCAGGAATGGAAGAAGGTTCTGGAAACAGCATTGATGATAACCAGCATACCCGGACACAACATCGGGGGCAGCTCGATTCCGAACTTTACGGACAAACAAAATACAGCGATGATTGTCGGCGGGATCACATCGGACTTGCAGAGGCTTCACAGCGACGGGCATCCCATGAATTGGGATATGGTCACTATGCCGAACTTCAAGGAAGGTCTCGGTACGGCAAGAGAGCTGGATGCTCACTATATGGTCCTTAATAAGCAAAGCGCCAACAAGCAGGCAGCTTTTCAGGTTATGCGCCACATCATATCAGATGAAGTTCAGAATATTGTTGTCCGTTCGGGACGGCTGTCCAGCTTGAAGCAAACGGAAGAGCATAAAAAAATATTCGCCAGTGATTTACCCGCGCTGCAGGGCAAAAATTTCAATGCGGCGTTTGGCGCCAAAATTCGCAAAAACCACTACACAACACCTTATGACGGGCAAGGGAGATCGGAAATCAAGAAAGCATTGACGGAAATGCAGCAGGGAAAAGATGTCAATACGGCGCTGCGAGACGCGAACGAGCGATTCACCCAATATCTGGAGAAAGAAAAGAAAGGGTAGCGTGTCCCAAAGACGGCATTCTGTCACGGTATGCCTTGGATGGAGTCTGAAGTAGAAAAAAAGGGGAGTTGCATAAAATGAAGTGGAATAAGTCTATAGTCACGGTTGTGGCGTCCAGCATGCTCATTTCCATGCTTGCAGCATGCGGAGGAAATGGTGGAGGTGCGGGGGCCGATAAAGGTACAGCCGACAAGGCCGCCGCCAATTCGGATAACGAGCCGGCGAACCTGGTCGTTTATTCGAACAGCGGTGATTCTCCGGAGAGCTGGAATGAGCGATTCGGCAATGCGCTTAAAGAGAAATTTCCTAACTACAATATCAAGTACATTCAGAAGCAATCGAACTACGGGATTAAGGAGCTGCTCACTTCCGGCGAGACGATCGACATTTACTGGGATTCGATAGGCGGCTTCGCCTCCGGTCTTCTCGATAACGGACTGGAGTATGATATGACGGATTTGGTCAAGAAGCATCAGATCGATTTATCCAAGATTGAGCCGTCCGTGGCCGATTCCATCAAGCAGATTTCCAAGGATAAAATCTACGGTATTCCCGTTTTCAACAACAACATGGTTCTCTACTACAACAAAGATATATTCGATAAATTCGGTGTACCTTATCCGAAAGACGGCATGACCTGGACGGAAGCGAATAAGCTTGCCCAGCAGTTAACACGGGTGGATGGCAAAACCTATATCGGTCTCTCCTCATCCCAGACTCATATGCTTCCTATGAACCAGTTATCGATTCCTTTTGTCGATGCGGCAACCGATAAACCGACCATTTTCACCAATGAAAAGTGGCGCGAGTATTTTGAAACCGTGTTTGTCGGTCCCAGTAAAGCTCAGGGATATGTTGAATACATGAAGGAGCTTAAGGATGCCATTCCGTACCGCAATGAATTTTTGAAGGAGAAGAACGTAGCGATGTTCGCCTGGCTGTCCTCTATCGTCTTCGTATTCCCGGAGGAATTCCAGAGCATGAACTGGGATATGGTATCCCTGCCGACGTTCGACAGCCTGCCTAAGGTCGGTTCGCAGGCGTATCCTACTTATTTCACCGTGACCTCGATGTCCAAGCAAAGAGATCAGGCGATGAACGTAATCAAGTATTTAATCAGCGAGGAGCATCAAACCAAGCTGTCCAAAATCGGAATGATGCCGGTCTTGGATAATGACGCCGTGAAGAAAGTATACGGTCAGGAAAGTATTTTCAAAGGGAAAAACTTCGGCGCCTCGTTCTATAACAAGTTCGCTCCGATCCCTGAAAAATCCCGGTATGATAGCCTTATGCTGACACCATATGCCAAAGCGGTTCCTAAAATCATCCTAACCGGAGACTACAATACCGTATTCCGCTCGACCGAGGAAGATACGATGAAGAAAATAGCGGACGCCAAAAAATAATAGGGGTTTACTAGCTTACGAGACGCAGGAAACGAGCTCTGCTACGGCCAGCGGACTGCGCTGCTCTCCGAATGCGTTTGTAATTCCCTGAGGCTCCTTTATAATAGAGCATGTATGGTACACAACCGTGCATGCTCTATTACAGTTTTCATATAAAGGTAGTGATGGTATGGATTTGTTCTCATTAGCGGCTGAGCAGAATCAGACGGGCAAGCTGCTAGCGGACCGAATGAGGCCGGTTACGCTTAATGAATATATAGGTCAAGAGCATATTGTGGGACCGGGCAAGCTGCTCCGGCGGGCCATTGAGGCGGATCAGGTGACCTCCATCCTGCTCTATGGCCCTCCCGGAACAGGGAAGACGACGCTGGCTCATATTATATCCCATGCGACGCAGGGGGCGTTCGTGAAGCTGAATGCAGTCGACGCTTCGGTGAAGGATGTCCGGGATGTGATTGAACAGGCCAAAACGAACAAGGAGCTGTATGGACGTAAAACCATTCTGTTCCTCGACGAGGTTCACCGTTTCAACACCTCCCGCCAAGATGCGCTGCTGCCTGCCGTGGAGCAGGGAATCATTGTCTTTATCGGTGCGACGACGGAGAACCCGTTTCACCATGTCAACGGGGCGCTGCTGTCCCGTTCGACGCTTTTCGAGCTGCATGCGCTGACGCATGAGCATTCCCTCATGGCGCTGAGGCGTGCGCTCAGCGATCGTGAACGCGGCCTCGGCATGCTGCCGATCGAGGCCGATGAAGACGCGCTCTCGCATTTGGCGCAGATGGCCGGCGGAGATATCCGCCGCGCGCTCAATGCGCTCGAGCTTGCCGCGCTTACCACCCCGCCTGCTGAGGACGGGGCGGTGCGCGTGACGCTTGCGGTCGCCGAGGAGTCGATCCGGCGCCGCATCGTGAAGGCCGACGAGTCGACGCAGTACGACGTCCTGTCGGCCTTCCACAAAAGCGTGCGCGGCTCCAGCGACGCCGCGCTGTTCTGGTTCCTCTATGCCGTCGAGAAGCTCGGCATGGATCCGATGACCTTCCTGCGTCGTCTGATCGTCGCATCCAGCGAGGATATCGGGCTGGCCAATCCCCAAGCCATGGTGCAGTCCGTATCCGCCATGGACGCCTACCACAAGATTGGCTGGCCCGAATCGAAGTACGTGATCGCTCAGGCGATCCTGTTCGCAGTAGAGAGCCCCAAATCGAACGCCATCCCGATGGCGATCAGCAGGGTGATGGCCGCGTTCGACGCTATCGGCTCGGCAGAGGTGCCTATGCATCTCCGGGATACGCATTACGCCGGCGCGGAGAAGCTCGGGCATAAGGGATATAAATATCCCCATGACTACCCGGGTCATTATGTGGAGCAGCAATATGTGCCCGGACCGCTGGTCGGTCAGCATTTTTATGAAGCGTCTCAGCAGGGTATGGAAGATAAGATCAGGCATAATCAGGAGCTTCGCAGAAATAACAGAGGCCCTTCCCGATAACACTAGAAGCTTGATGAACAGCAAAAACGGCCGAATGATGCTTTTTTCGGCCGTTTTTGCCTAATGGTTCAAGCCTTTATACGTTATCTTCACGATTTTTGGGCATAGCACACCGTTTGACTGTATAGCTTATTAATATATAATTTACAATATAAACCAAAGGGAGGTGTACCTATTCACCTTTAAACGGGGGAATAGGGAACGTATTGATGGATGGTGACCCGTTACCCGCGATATGGAATTTTAGTCTCGTGTTATTTCTGGTGTTATTGAACGGCTTCTTCGTGGCTGCTGAGTTTGCCATGGTCAAAGTCCGCAACAGCCGCATTGACGCGCTGGTGCAGGAAGGAAACCGGAACGCCAGATTCGCCAAGACCATCGTGAGCAACATGAACGGTTACTTATCGGCCTGCCAGCTGGGCATCACGCTAGCCTCATTGGCGCTGGGCTGGATAGGCGAGCCCGCGATCGCCAGGCTTCTTGAGCCGGCGCTGCGTCCGCTGCAGCTTTCCACTGCGGTTATTCATACGATCTCCTTTGTCATCGCTTTTACGATCATTACCGCCTTTCACATCACGCTGGGAGAGCAATTCCCCAAAACCTACGCCATCCGCATGTCAGAGAGAGTTACTTTGCTGTCTGCCGGACCTCTCATTTTATTTTACAAGCTCATGTACCCTCTGATCTGGTTTTTAAACGGCACCTCGAACTGGATGCTTCGTAAGGCGGGGATAGAACCGGCAGATGAACACCATACCGTACACACCGAGGAAGAAATTCGTGTTCTGATGAAGGAGAGCAACAAGAGCGGTCTTATCGACAATACCGAATTCACCCTCGTAGACAATATTTTTGATTTTGCGGAGACCAACGCCCGTGAGATCATGATTCCGAGAACCGAGATGATCTGCCTATACGCGGACCTGTCCTACGAAGAAAACCGGATGATTGCTATTACTGAAATGCATACCCGATATCCGGTCTGCAATCCGGACAAAGATAATATTATCGGCTTTGTCCACATCAAGGATTTGCTGAAATCCGACCAGGACATCGATCAGATTCTCAGTATCGTTCGCCCCATCACCAAAGTGCCCGAATCGATGCAAATCAGCGCGCTATTGAAGCTCATGCAGAAGAAAAAGACTCAAATGGCCCTATTGATCGACGAATACGGAGGAACCTCTGGCCTCGTAACGTTCGAGGACATCATTGAAGAAATCGTTGGAGAGATTCAGGATGAGTTTGACGAGGAGCGTCCGCAAATCGAAAAAAAGGACGATGTGACGCATTCCATTGACGGACGTTTGCTTATTGAAGAGGTGAACAGCTATTTCGGATTGGAGATTGAATCAGACGATTATGATACGATCGGCGGCTGGGTCTATTCCCAAGTGGAAATGCCCCCTAGAAAAAGCCAGCGTATCCGCTATGATGACCATTATGATTTTATTATCGATGAAACGGACCAGCTTCGCATTTCGAGAATTGTGGTGAAAAAGAGAGGGAAAGGGCATCCTCACTCGGAGAACCCGTCTGTCAGCATATAGCATTGGAGAAACCTCACAAAGCAGAGCCTTGGCTTCGAGGCCGAACCAGGTAGGTACTTTACGGGGAAAATCCTGAAATAAATACATTCAAAGAAAGGTCACCTTATGGATTCCCATAAAGTGACCCTTTTTGTCCCTTCCAACCGGCAATGTTAAGGAATCATGACATCGATGGTAGCTCCGCCGAGACATTCTTCCCTGTTATAGAACACGACGGATTGTCCGGGAGTAATTGCTTTTTGCGGCTGATCGAAAGTGACCTCACAGGTACCGTCATTGCCGAAAGCAACCGTGACCCCTTGGTCAGGTTGGCGATAACGGAATTTAGCCGTGCAGCGAATGGGAGATTCAGGCAGCTTGCCGCTGATCCAATTGAGATCCGTTGCACGCAGCCCGCTCGAGTACAGGCTTGGATGCTTTTCGCCTTGAACGACATACAGAATATTGTTCTCCAGGTCCTTGGAGGCGACGAACCAAGGCTCACCGCTGCCGGAGCCTCCGATGCCGAGCCCTTGCCGCTGGCCGAGCGTATAATACATCAGGCCGTCATGACGCCCTTTCAGCTCGCCTTCCAGCGTGCGCATATCTCCAGGCTTTGCAGGCAAGTAGCCGCTCAGAAACTCCTTGAAATTGCGTTCCCCGATAAAGCATACACCGGTGCTGTCTTTTTTCTTGGCGGTGGCTAGACCTGCTTTTTCCGCGATGGCACGAACTTCCGGCTTCGGCAGATGGCCGATAGGGAACATGGCCTTGGACAGCTGGTATTGATTCAACGCATTCAGGAAGTACGTCTGATCCTTATTGCTGTCTACCCCACGGAGCAGGCGGAAGAGCCCGTCCTTTTGCTCGACTCTTGCGTAATGGCCTGTCGCGATATAATCGGCGCCCAGCTCCAGAGCTTTTTGCAAAAATTCACCGAACTTGATTTCGCGGTTGCACATCACGTCGGGATTCGGCGTTCTTCCTTTGCGGTATTCATCCAGGAAATACTGAAACACCTTGTCCATGTATTGTTTCTCAAAATTTACCGTATAATAGGGAATACCGATTTGATCGCATACTCGGCGAACGTCCTCCGCATCTTCTTCTGCGGTGCAGTGACCGAATTCGTCGGTATCATCCCAGTTTTTCATGAAAACGCCGATAACCTCGTAGCCCTGCTCCTTCAACAGGAGTGCGGAAACGGAAGAATCGACTCCGCCGGACATACCGAGGACGACACGTGTTTTACTATTCATGCGGGTTACCCCTCCTTACAGCTTGTTCGACCTTAAGCTCGAAGCAGCGGACAATTTCAGGCTGTTCAAGTTGATTCGTTCCAGCATCTGACGAGTACCATCAGAGCTTAGGAAAGTCGTATCTCTTGTATTATACATAGGTTTATTCGAATAATAAAATATTTCATGAATATGTCAAGTTTTTTCTCCCACTTTACTGGGTTTTATGTTACGATATAAAGGATACCAAAATGTATGAAATGTAAATGAGGTGCTTTATTTGAAAATTTCTACCAAAGGCCGTTACGGATTAACCATCATGATGGAATTGGCTACCCGATATGGTGAAGGCCCTACCTCTTTGAAAAGTATTGCCGAGAAGCACCAGCTCTCCGAGCATTATCTGGAGCAATTGGTTGCGCCTTTACGGAATGCGGGCTTGGTTAAAAGTATTCGCGGCGCTTATGGGGGATATATATTATCGAAAACTGCGGAAGACATTTCCGCGGGCGATGTGATTCGGGTGCTTGAGGGTCCGATCAGTCCGGTCGACTTTACCGAAGAAGATGATCCGGCCAAACGCGACCTGTGGGTTCGTATCCGCGACAGCATTGCCGAGGTTCTCGACTCTACATCTTTGCAGGACCTGATATCCTATAAGGATGAAGGACAAAACGATAATTATATGTTCTACATATAATCTAACGGAGCACGGATATGACGTTTATTTACTTCGATCATGCTGCGACAACGCCGGTTCATCCGGAGGTTGTCGAGGCTATGCTGCCCCTATATACACAAACTTTCGGGAACGCCTCCAGTACACATAGCGCAGGAAGAGAAGCCCGTTCCGTTATCCATCAGTCGCGGGATACATTAGCTTCCTTTATCGGCTGCGCGCCTTCCCAAATTATTTTCACAAGCGGTGGAACAGAAAGCGATAATATGGCTTTGTTTGGTGCTGCCTATGCCAGGGCATCTGAAGGGAAGCACATTATTACAACCCAAGCCGAGCATCATGCCGTGCTGCATGCCTGCGAGCATTTGGAACGGCAGGGCTTTGAGGTTACTTATTTGCCTGTCGACATCACCGGACGCGTGCGCATTGCGGATGTAGAGCAAGCGATTCGCCCGGATACTATATTGATAAGCATTATGTACGCTAATAATGAAGTCGGAACGATTCAGCCCGTTATGGAAATCGGTATGATGGCGCGGGAACGCGGCATTTATTTTCATGTGGATGCCGTGCAGGCGCTTGGGAATATCCGTATGGATTTGAGCCGTCTTCCGGTTGATTTCATGAGCTTTTCCGCACATAAGATTAATGGCCCCAAAGGAATCGGAGCGCTGTATGCAGCTAATAGAACAAGAATAGAGCCTCTTCTGTATGGAGGCAATCAGGAACGCAAGCGCCGTCCTGGAACGGAGAACGTCGCCGCCATCGCGGGTTTCGCCAAAGCGGTCCAAATCTTGAGCCAGGACATGTATGAAAAGCAACAAAACTTGGAAAAACTACGTAACGAGATGATTTCGAGGGTTCAACAACAGCTCGGCAGCGAGCAGGCTGTGGTCAACGGACATCCTACAGAGCATGTTCCCCATATCCTGAATATGAGCTTTCCGGGTGTGTCGACGGAAACTATGCTGATGAATTTGGATCTCGAGGGAATAGCGGCCGCTAGCGGCTCCGCTTGTACTTCAGGGTCCCTGGAAGTATCTCACGTTTTGAAGGCTATGGATCTTCCCGAGGAACGGATGGCTTCCGCAATACGTTTTAGCTTCGGCCGCGGAAATACATTGGAACAAATTGAAACGGCAGCTCAAAAAATTGCAACCATCGTAAACCGAGTCCGTAGTACATAGTAAACAAATGTTTATTTAACTAGCTGCTTCAGGAGGAAGTCTCCATTGAAAAGAGCGCGTGACGTGATCGGTTTGCCGATATTTTGCGTACAATCCGGTAAGCAGGTAGGTACGGCCAAGGATTTACTGCTCGGCGACGCTTGGCAGGTTGAAGCCGTACTTCTGGAGACGAAACATTGGTTTGCCGCTCCAAGCTGCGTTATGTGGAAAGACGTTATCGCTTTGGGCGAGGACGCCATTACGATTGAACATGAAGAAGTTATCAGCCGTCTGGATGAAGAGCAAAGTTATACCTCATTGGTTAACGGAGACAGGAAAATAAAGGGCATGCCCGTCTTAACAATAAACGGTCAGCAGCTAGGTATCGTTGACGATGTTTATTTGGATCAAAATAGGGGTAAAAAGGTAATAGGCTACGAATTGACAGAAGGTTTTATCTCCGATTTGAAGGAAGGGCGCAAATGGCTTCCTTTGCCTGATTCCGTTACTGTAGGTAAAGACGCGATTATCGTACCCGTTCACTGCAATGATACATTGGAGGAAAGTATAATACCAATTGAAGAATAGGGTGATTCAGATGCTACGTTGTCCAAATTGCAATTCCAAAGATATCGGCAAAATCGGCTCCCATCAGTTTTATTGCTGGGGATGCTTCATTGAGCTGACGGTGAACGGTGAAAAAATGTCCGTCTATCAGGTTGAAGAAGACGGAACGCTCAGTTCCCTTGATGATTTATTTTTCGAAGAAGAAATGCCTCAAGTCCATGCCAACTAACCCATCGGTTAGGGATTAGACAAACGACATACGGCCGGTCTCAGCGTTTTGCTGGGGCCGGTCTTTTTGTGCCGTGGATTTATAAGATTTCAGGGCATGATCTCGCAAAGTAACGTAAAACAGCTTCGATGGGTAGCGCCCGTTTTGTGGTTCTATTGTTCGTGATAGGTATATTGTGGACGTCGTGTTATTAACCATTGTATTCTGCAGCATTCAAGATATGATCGCCTCAAGCACAATTGTCGGGTGTCTAGGATTAAGATTCCAGGGTTGTACATATACTGTAAGAGTAGGAAAGAACGTGCTCCGAGGCAGGTGATCCGCATGGAACGATTTTATAAGAGCCATCTGTTTACGGTTCTTGTTTATATATTGTTGAGCTTATTGATCCTATTCTTTTTGCTGCAAATTCGTCCAATGATCGTGGCGATCTACGGCTTCCTCAAAGAAATTCTGGCTCCGTTTATAATAGCAATGATCATTTCATATGTGCTGAATCCGGTCGTTTCCCTGCTGAACGCGAGGAAGGTGCCCAGAACGGTCGCCGTGCTGCTCATTTATGCGGTGTTCATACTATCGACCACTGTCGTGCTGATGAATGTGATTCCCATGTTTATGAGCCAGTTGGCGCAGCTGAATAACCATTTGCCTCAGCTGGCTATGAA
This sequence comes from Paenibacillus sp. OAS669, assembly GCF_014873645.1. Lineage (NCBI taxonomy): Bacteria > Bacillati > Bacillota > Bacilli > Caryophanales > Paenibacillaceae > Paenibacillus > Paenibacillus sp. OAS669. Next base: position 140,675 of record NZ_JADBDR010000001.1, on the reverse strand, counting down.
AGCCCAAGGGTTCGTGGACGGAATGAATAGCGTGCAATTTTTGCCCGACAGCGTACGTACCGGGATCAACCAGTCGCTGGCGAAGCTGGAGAACGGCATTTCGTTAGCCATTTCGCAGTATATAGACGGAATTGGAAGCACGATTAATATGGTATTTATCGCTTTCATTATTCCGTTCCTGGCGTTCTACATTCTCAAAGATTTTCAGCTTATCGAGAAGACAGCTTTGGCTATCGTGCCGAAAGCCAAGCGTAAGCAGGTCGTGACACTGCTCGTTGAAATGGACACGGCGCTCGGTAACTATATCCGAGGTCAATTTCTCGTATGCATGATAGTCGGGGTATTGGCTTATATCGGTTATTGGATCATCGGGATGCCTTATGCGCTGCTGCTGGCACTGGGGGTAGCGATCTTTAATATTATCCCGTATTTGGGACCTTTTTTCGGGGCTGCGCCGGCCATCATCATGGCTGCTACCATTTCATTGAAAATGGTGCTGATGGTCGTTATCGTCAATGCCATTTGCCAAATCCTCGAGGGGAATGTTATTTCCCCGCAGGTGGTAGGAAGATCGCTCAAAATGCATCCTCTGGTCATTATATTCGCCTTGCTGGTAGGCGGCGAGCTGGCCGGTGTGATCGGGCTGATCCTGGCAGTTCCTTTCTTTGCGGTCATGAAGGTGATCCTGCAGCATGTGTTAATGTACTACATCCACCGCAGAACGACTTAACATTCTTTTTGCATAATGGCAGAAATTTCTGGAACCATTGTTGGGTTGATGCGTATTACCATAAGCGCTGAAAAATAAGCGGTACAAGTGCATATGCATATGTTTTTTGGAGGAGCCTGTCACCAAGGGCTCCTTTTTGCCGTTTTCAGGCATACGGTAAGTGCTTCGCAAACTCAGTAACGCTTTCGAAGCAAGTTTGCTTCGCAAACTCAGTAGTGCTTACGAAGCAAGTTTTCTATCGAAAACTCTAAGGAGGGTCAACATGGATCAACAAGCATGGATTGCCATCGGAATTTTTCTAGTCATTTATGCACTCATCATTAGCGAGAAAATTCATCGTACCATCGTAGCGATGATAGGCGGCATCCTGATGGTGGCATTAGGAATTGTAAGCCAGGAAACAGCGGTACATCACATCGATTTTAATACGCTCGGCTTGCTGATCGGCATGATGATTATCGTCGGCATCACAGCGGATACAGGCTTATTCAAGTATATAGCCGTATGGTCGGCCAAGAAGGCGGGAGGACATCCTGTCAGGATTCTCGTCGTATTGTGCCTGGTTACCGCGGTAGGCTCCGCCTTTCTGGATAATGTAACGACCGTATTGCTTATGGTGCCGGTTACGCTTAGCATCACGAGAAAGCTTCAGGTAACACCGATTCCCTATTTCATCTCGCAAATTATGGCCTCCAATATCGGGGGAACCGCTACGTTAATCGGAGATCCGCCCAACATCATGATTGGCAGCGCCGTCAAGGAACTTACGTTCATGGCGTTTATCAATAATTTGTCGCTGATCTCGATCTTGATTTTACTGGCGACGCTGCCCTTTTTCGTTCTGATCTACCGCAAGAAGATTCAAACCACGGATGAGCTGCGTCAAGGCATCATGGAAATGGATGAAAGGTCGGAGATTACCGACACCAGGCTGCTGGTGAAGTGCCTAACGGTACTCGGTTTGACGGTCTTTGGATTTTTTGTGCATCAAGTCCTTCATCTGGAATCGGCTACCGTCGCCTTAGCTGGCGCATTCCTGCTGCTGTTATTAACGGGGGAGCACGCTCTTGAGCAGGCGTTCCATCGGGTAGAATGGACGACGATCTTCTTCTTTGTCGGTTTGTTCGTGCTTGTGTCCGGCCTTGTCGAGACGGAGGTCATAGCAGCCCTTGCGGAATATGCCATAGGCATTACCGGCGGGGACGTAACCAAATCGGCCATCCTTATCCTGTGGCTGAGCGCAATCGCATCCGCATTTCTCGATAACATCCCGTTTGTCGCCACGATGATCCCGCTCATTCAGGAGATGGGAACAATGGGGATTACGAATTTGGAGCCTTTATGGTGGAGCCTGGCGCTAGGCGCTTGTTTGGGAGGCAACGGCTCGCTTATAGGAGCCAGCGCGAATCTGATCGTCGCAGGAATCTCCGGAAGGGAAGGGCATCCTATTTCCTTTATGACTTTTTTCAAGGTCGCGTTTCCGCTTATGCTCTTATCGATTGTCATTGCGAACATCTACATCTATTTGCGATATCTAATGTAAAAGAAACGTTGTCTGTAATGTCGAAGCAAGCTGCTGCCGAGTTGACATGGATATCGTGAAACGTATATAATTTCCTTAATTACTGCAAAAAATGGATAATTAAAAGCGTTGATGAAATTCAGTAAGCCATAGCCCATGATCCAGAGAAGAGGCTCTGGTCCGCATCCATGATGGGGACTAGCTGAGAGAGCCTTTCCATGAAGGATGGCCGAAAGCTCATTTCGGAGTGCGGAACAAATCCGCCGGATGGACTCGTTATTCGTCTAATAAGGAGATTGTGCAGCTTGCAGGCAGGTAGGCATCAATGCGCTTGCATAAGCAGCTGGGCAGTAACCAGGGTGGTACCGCGATCGATTCGTCCCTGTCAGCAGGGGCGTTTTTTTGTTGTTAAGATAGTTTTTGTGGGCTCAGCTGGCGGCTTAACGGGATTGCATTTGATAAAAGGCGGGTCCTTGTACAAGGCTTGCATCCGTCTGCTGACGGAACGGAGTTATCACAAAAACAGACTATATAGTAGGAGGATCAACAATTATGAAAGCCAGTGAAATTCGCTCCAAATGGTTGGCATTTTTCGAAAGCAAGGGACATAAGATCGAGCCGAGTGCTCCGCTTGTTCCTCACAATGACCCGTCGCTCTTATGGATCAACGCGGGTATGGCTCCATTAAAGCCTTATTTCGATGGACGAGTTGTGCCTGATAATCCGCGCATTGCCAATTCCCAGAAGTGTATTCGTACCAATGACATTGAAAACGTAGGTAAAACACGCCGTCACCACACGTTTTTTGAAATGCTGGGCAATTTCTCCATCGGAGATTACTTTAAGGAAGAAGCGATCACCTGGGCTTGGGAGTTCTTGACCGGCAAAGAGTGGCTGGGAATGGACCCGAATCTTCTGTCGGTAACCGTATATCCCGAGGATACCGAAGCTTACGAATTCTGGAACAAGAAAATCGGTCTGCCTGAAGAACGTATCTACAAGCTGGAGGATAACTTCTGGGATATCGGCGAGGGACCTTGCGGACCTTGTACGGAGATTTTCTATGACCGCGGCGACGCTTACGGAGACCTGAACGATCCTGAGTGCTGGCCGGGAGGAGAGAACGAACGCTTCCTGGAAGTGTGGAACCTGGTGTTCTCCCAATTCAACCATAACAAAGACGGCAGCTACACGCCGCTGCCTAACAAGAATATTGATACTGGCGCGGGCTTGGAGCGTTTTGCGAGTGTATTGCAGAATGTGGATTCCAACTTCGATACCGATTTGTTCCAGCCGATTATTCAACAGACCTGCAAGCTGGCAGGGGTGAAATATAATGAGAATGAAGATCACGACGTCGCTTTGAAGGTTATTGCAGACCACATCCGTACCGTAGTTTTATCTGTAGGCGATGGGGTGCTGCCATCCAATGAAGGCCGGGGCTACATCATTCGCCGCCTGCTTCGCCGCGCAGTACGCTACGGAAAAGTACTTGGAATGGATAAACCGTTCCTGTACACTCTGACGCCTGTTGTTGGAGAGGTCATGGGCGTTTACTATCCGGAAGTGGTGGAAAAGCGCGAGTTCATCGAGAAAGTAATCCGTACGGAAGAAGAGCGTTTCCACGAAACCTTGTCCGACGGGCTTATGATCCTGGCGGAAATGACGGAGAAGGCACGCAAAGAAGGCAGCACGCAAATCAGCGGCCCGGATGCCTTCAAGCTGTATGATACCTACGGCTTCCCGTTTGACTTGACGGAGGACTTCGCCGCTGAAAAAGGAATGACGGTAGATAGAGAAGGCTTTGACCGCGCCATGCAGGAGCAGCGTGACCGCGCAAGGGAAGCACGTAAGGATGCGGACAGCATGCAGGTTCAAGGAGGACCGTTGTCCGACTACACGGTTAAAAGTGAGTTTGTTGGGTATACTGAATTGGTAACAACTGCTAAAGTGATTGCTATCGTTCATGAGAATCAATTCGTCGACTTGGTCGGCGTGGGCGAAACCTGCCAGGTCATTCTGGATAAAACGCCTTTCTATGCCGAAAGCGGCGGTCAAGTGAGCGATCATGGCGTGATGACGGCAGGGGAGCTTACGCTGCGTGTCGATGATGTTGGGAAAGCGCCTCATGGCCAGCACGTCCATACCGTAACGGTCGAATCCGGCGTTCTCCGCAAAGGAGATACCGTACAGGCGTCTGTTAACGAGGAGCTGCGCGACGATATTATCAAAAACCATACGGCGACCCATTTGCTGCACAAAGCGTTGAAGGAAGTGCTGGGTGAGCATGTCAACCAGGCGGGTTCCTTGGTAGCTCCGGAGCGTCTGCGCTTCGACTTCTCGCATTTCGGAAGCATTAGTGCGGAGGAGCTGCAGGATATTGAGCAGCGCGTTAACCGGCAAATTTGGAAAAGCACGCCGCTCAACATTTCGCTGAAGCCGATTGCTGAAGCCAAAGCAATGGGAGCAATGGCCCTGTTCGGTGAAAAATACGGCGATGTCGTCCGTGTAGTGCAGGTAGGCGACTACAGCCTGGAACTGTGCGGCGGATGCCATGTTGCCAATACTAGTCAAATCGGCTTGTTCAAAATCGTCGGTGAGTCCGGCATCGGTTCCGGTGTTCGCCGGATCGAGGCAGTAACCGGACGCAATGCGTATGAGTATTTGGATCAGCAGCTTCAGCTGCTTCGCGACTCTGCCGGATTGTTAAAAGCCAACATTCAGGACGTGCCGAAGCGGATTGACGGCCTGTTCGCACAACTGAAGGAGCTGTCCCGCGAGAACGAGTCGCTCAAGGCAAAGCTTGGCAAAATTGAAGCCGGCTCCTTGACGGATCAGGTGAAGGATGTCCAGGGCGTGCCGGTACTGGCTGCTCAAGTAAGCGCAGGAGACATGGAATCGCTGCGCGGCATCCTGGATCAAATGAAAGCCAAGCTCAGCTCAGCGATTATCGTGCTCGGCGCCGCATCCGAGGATAAAGTGAACCTTGTGGCGGCCGTAACGCCAGACTTGATTTCCAAAGGCTTCCATGCCGGCAAGCTGATCAAGGAAACAGCGGCAATCGTAGGCGGCAGCGGCGGCGGACGTCCGGATATGGCGCAGGCGGGAGGCAAAGACGCGTCCAAGCTTCAAGAAGCGCTTCAGCAAGTCGAGAAGCTGGTTGCACAGGTAACGGCGTAAAAATTCAAGCAAGCCTAAAATAAATTTGCTTTGTCAACAGGAATTATTCGACAAACAGCGAATATAAGATGATATCGGCTGTTGTCAGCTATGCTTTACATTTATGTTTCTAAGGGGGTGTTGGGATGAGTTCGATGGATAAAACGATGAAATTTAACGTAAAAGCGGAAGAAATCGAAACATCGCCCAAGGAAGTCATGTTGGCGGTATATGACGCGTTACAGGAGAAGGGCTATAATCCGATCAATCAAATTGTGGGGTACCTTTTATCCGGCGACCCGGCTTATATTCCCCGTCATAACAATGCAAGAAGCATAATTCGCAAACGGGAGCGCGATGAACTGATCGAGGAATTGGTCCGTTCCTATTTGCAGCAGCATAAATCGTAATGAGTAAGCAAGGCCTCGGGTGCAGAGACTAAGTCCGGGGCCTGCCTTTGGGAGTTTACAAGTCATGCAGCGTTTAATGGGTTTGGATTATGGAGACAAAACGATCGGCATTGCTTTAAGCGATGAGCTCGGCTGGACCGCGCAGGGCCTCGAAGTTATTCGTCGTACGACCGTGGAACGGGATTTCGCAAGAATCCGTGAAATCATTGACCAATACAGTGTCAGTGAATTGGTTGTCGGCTTGCCGAAGAACATGAATAATACGATTGGGCCGCGCGGTGAAATCTGTATCGAATTTGCCCAGTCATTGCAGCAAGCTTTGCAAATGCCCGTCCATTTATGGGATGAGCGCCTAACTACCGCGTCCGCGCAGCGAACGCTGCTAGAGGCTGATGTAAGCCGCAAAAAAAGGAAACAGGTCATTGATAAAATGGCAGCTGCGCTTATTTTGCAAGGATATATGGATTCCAAATCGAAGAGGTGAATGGTATGTCTAAAGAGGAACAACTGCAGGAAGAAGAATTGGATATCATTGTTATTCCGGATGACGATGGCAATGAAGAGGAATTTGAAGTGGTTGCAAGATTCGAGGTAGACGGTTCGGACAAAAAATATTTGATGGTTGTTCCGATGGACGCCGACGAAGAGTCGGATGAAGTGTATGCCTTCCGCTACGAGGAGGATGGAGACGACTTGCAGCTGTACACCATCGATGATGAAGAAGAATGGAACATCGTGGAAGAAACGTTCAACACGCTGATGGATGAAGCGGCGGAGGACGAGGAAGAATCCCGTTAAGTCAAGGCAGGAGGATTATCCTTTGTACGAATTGAAAGATATGAAACCAACGAATCAGTTGCGCAGCGCATACGGAGATGATATTATTTTGTATGACGACCGCGAACAATCCGTTGCTTACAAGCTTCTGGCCGAATTTCAGCTGGGCGACCAAAGCTACGCGGTGCTTCAGTCTGAGAAAGGCAAGAACGAAGAGCCTGAGATCTTCAAGGTTACCTCGACTGAAGGTGAGCTTGAACTCGAGACTATAGATGACGATGACGAGTGGGAAATGGTGTCCGAGCTTTATGACGAGATGACCTTCCCGCAAGACGATATGGAGTAAACGACAATTTGCTTTCAAACGGAGGCGAGCGGAGACAATCCGCTCTTTTTCGTTGTTTGGATGGCAATAGATAGATATAGCTTTCGGTGAAAGGAGCCCAAGGAAAACGTGACTGCAGGACCTAGAATGGCGTTAGGCAAGAAGATCGCCATAATCATCATAATCGTTTTTCTGGCGGGTGCAGCCGGTATCGGTTGGTATGCAAGACAAATGCTCCGGCCGATGCCTTCATCTGATCAGCCTGTGCGTGTAGTGATCCCTTCGGGGACAGGTTCTTCAGCCATTGCGCAGAAGCTGGAGCAGTCAGGACTTATTCCTAATGCGACTATGTTCACCTTGTATTTGAAATACAAAGGGCAAGGGGATAAGCTGCAGGCCGGCGAATATGAGTTAACTCCAGGAATGTCGCTGGACGCTATTATAGACGTACTGAACAAAGGATTGACCATCAAGGAGCAGGGAGTCAAATTGACGGTTCCTGAAGGCTTCACAGTCAAGCAAATTGCGGAGAAGGTGAATCAGCAGTTCGGGACAGAGGCCGGTTTGTTTGTAAAAGCAGCGCAGGAGGGGAATCATTATACCGCGCATTCGTTTTCCTATATACCTGACAATCCGCAGCTGAACAACAGGCTGGAGGGGTATTTATTTCCGGAAACGTACGAATGGAAGAAAGATATCCCCATCGAGGATATGCTGGACCAAATGATGCTCGAGCTGGACAAGAAGCTTGCTTCGCTTCCCGATGGTTGGCAGGAGAGCATCCGTTCACGCGGACAAACGGTCCATCAAATGATGACCGTTGCTTCCCTTATCGAAAGGGAAGTCGTTCTGGACGAGGAGCGTCCGCTGGTGGCCAGCGTCATTTACAATCGATTGAGCAAATCTATGCCGCTGCAAATTGATGCGACGGTTCAGTATTTGCTGGATAAGCCTAAAGAACGATTATTTGAGAAAGATTTGCAGATAGAAAGCCCTTATAATACGTATTTGCATCCCGGATTGCCTCCGGGTCCGATAGCTAGCCCTAGTCTAGCCTCTATCAAAGCCGCAATCCAGCCCGCTGACACCAAATATTTGTTTTATGTCACCAAAAAAGACGGAAGCAAGGGGCATTTATTCGCAGAAACCTATGAGCAGCACCAGCAAAATATTGCGGCAAGCAAAAAGAACCAATAAGGAGAGAGTGGTATAATGAGAAAACCGGAGCTGTATATATCAGCCGGCTCGGCGGAAGAGGTAAGAGCCTATATCGAAGCGGGTGCTGACGCTGTTGCTGTAGGCGAGCACCGATTCGGGATGCGATTGCCGGGGGAGATTAAGCTAGACGAGCTAAGCGAGCTGATCCCGTGGGTTCATGAGCAGGGAGCCAAAATTTATGTGGTAGCCAACAAAATTATGGAGAATGATCTGCTTGCAGAGCTGGCCGATTATTTACGCCGTGTCAAAGAATTGAAGGCGGACGCCGTCGTATTCGGGGATCCCGCTGTGCTGATTGCTATGCGCCAAGGCGCACAAGGATTGCCGCTCCATTGGAATGCGGAGATGACCTCGACCAACTATGAAACGGCGAATTATTGGAGAGCCAAAGGGGCTACAAGGGTCGTTCTGGCGCGCGAGCTGAACTTGGAAGAGACGCTTGAGATCAAGAGACAGCTTCCCAACATGGAAGTTGAAGTACAGGTCCACGGTATTACGAATATATACCATTCCAAACGGAATCTTCTGACGAATTATCAGGAGCATCAAGGGCACGAGCAACGCCGGAGTACAGGCAAGGAGGATGGGCTTTTCCTTATCGAGCAGGAACGTAAGGATGAGCGCTACCCGGTCTATGAAGATGCCAACGGAACCCATATTATGAGCTCGGACGATATTTGTATGCTGGAGGATTTGCATGAGCTGATGGGCGGGCAAATTGACAGCTTCCGAATCGATCCACTGTTGAAGCCGCTTGAATATAATTTGACTGTGATTCAAAGCTACCGTAAAGCGATCGATGCGTACTTTGCCGATCCGGAGCAGTATGCGTTTCAGGAAGAGTGGATGGACGCGATCCGTGAGCTGCAAGACCCGCGGCGCGAGCTGTCTTTCGGATTCTTTTATAAAGAACAAGTCTATTAATGCATCGGAATACAAGCATATTATTGAATAAGGGGTTGAAACCATGACTTTGGTACAGCAAGATCTACTTGGCAAACGTGTACGCCTCGAAAAGCCTGAGCTGCTTGCTCCCGCAGGAAGCTTGGAAAAGCTGAAATTTGCGGTTCACTACGGGGCGGATGCGGTTTATATCGGCGGTCAACAGTACGGACTTCGCTCGAACGCGGACAACTTCACCTTTGAGGAAATGCGCGAAGGCGTGGAGTTCGCTGCTCGATACGGAGCCAAAGTGTTCGTTGCAACGAATATTTATGCCCATAATGAAGATATTGCCGGGATTGAGGACTATTTGCGCGGCATTCAGGATGCGGGCGTAGCTGCCATTATCGTCGCCGATCCGGTGATTATTGAGGCGTGCAAACGTGTCGCTCCTAAGCTGGAGATTCATTTGAGCACTCAGCAATCGACGATGAACTGGCAGGCCGTCCAGTTTTGGAAGGAAGAAGGCGTGGACCGGGTCGTCTTGGCTCGCGAAGCGAACATGCAGGAAATTGTAGATATCAAGAAGCATGTTGATGTTGAAATCGAAGTATTCGTCCATGGCGCTATGTGCAGCTCTTATTCGGGACGCTGCGTCTTGTCGAACCATTTTACCGATCGGGATTCCAATCGAGGCGGCTGCTGCCAGTCCTGTCGTTGGAAATACGATTTGTTCACCACCGAAGAGGATCGGCTCGAAGGCATCAAGGAGCTTCCGCTGTTCAGCGAGACGGATAATGCATTCTCTATGAGCTCGAAGGATTTGTGCATGATTGAACATATTCCCGATCTTGTCCGTTCGGGTGTAGACAGCTTCAAAATCGAAGGCCGTATGAAAAGCGTTCACTATGTAGCAACGGTTGTGAATGCCTATCGTCAAGCTATCGACGCCTACTTCGAAGACCCGGTGAACTATACCTTAAAGCCAGAATGGCAGTATGAGATCCAAAAGGCGGCGAACCGTCCGCTGAATACAGGCTTCTTCTATGATGAGCCGGGACATGAAGACCATATCTTTGAACCGGAAGATAAGGCTGCTCCTTACGACTTTGTGGGTGTAGTGATGGAGTATGATGAAGCGGCGGGTATAGCGACGATCCAACAGCGGAATCACTTCAAGCCAGGACAAGAGGTTGAGTTCTTCGGGCCTAAAGGCACCTTCTTCAAGCAAACCGTACCGGCTATTTACGATGAAGAGGGAGTCGAGCTCGATGCTGCCCGCCACCCGCTGCAAAGAATTAAGCTGAAGGTGGACCAACCGGTCAAGCCTTTCGACATGATGCGTAAAAAAATGGGGAAAGCGTAATTGCGATCCCAAGATGAACTATCGGAAGCCCCTGGAAATCAGGGGCTTTTTTCTTATGTTTTAGGAAGTAAGGCCCATGGACAAAGTTGTAAAAAAAGAATATTATGCTACGTGTTACCATGGAAATGTTTGTGGGTTGACGAAAGCGATCCTAGTAAGTCGACAGAACTATTTTTTTGCAATGAAAGCGATTTTTTGAGAGGAAATAGGCGGACCGTGTCGAATAACATGGTAAGCTTAAACTGCATCCCAACTACGCAGAATAACCTATTTCAGAAGCAGGGTGGTGGGTCCTTTGAAGGGGATACTGTCTTTATTGAAACAATGGACAGAGAAAATCGGTAACGGGTTCAAGGCAAGAAAAGTACAAGGAAAAGGATCAAGCGGCCAATCGCTGAAAGAAGCTGCGCCCGGATCGCTGGCGGGTTTGCGATTGGAAAACCCATTGAAGTCTGTCGGGATGAAGCTGTTCCTGATTTTCCTGGTCAGTATTTTGTTTTTCGTGCTGACGGTAGGGTTTACTTCGTTTAACATTTCCAGCGGCGTGCTTCAAAGTAAAGTGGTTGACGCATCCGAGCAGACTATCATCCAAGCAGGTCAAAAGCTCGATTTATTGTATGGAGTCTATGAAGATCTATCCATGCAAATCTTATTGGATGATGAGATGAAGAGGCTGCTGACTGAAGTAGATGGTGTGAACCGAAGCAGTTATGATTTCTTGCAGTTAAGACAAAAAATCGGCGATAAGCTGAACGTGTATACATACTCCAACAAGACGATTAAAGCAATCCATTTGATTCGTGCGAACGGAGAGCCGCTCAGTGGCTCCGGAAGCACTATGAGCAAGGAAACCGTAGCGCAGGAAGATTGGTACAAAAAGATTGTGGAGAACAACGGAAAGGCGACTTGGCTGGAAGCCAAAGTCAAAGGCTATTCCGAGGCGACGAACGGCTCGACCTTCGCGTTAGGACGTTTGCTGAAAAACACGGCGACGAACACGCCGCAGGCGATTCTGTTAATGGAAGTTAGCGTTGACGCCATCGATAAAGAGCTTGGGGATATCAAAATGGGTGACGAGGGGCAAACTCTGATTCTAACCCCGGACATGAATGTCATCTTCTCCAACGACCGCAGCATGATCGGTGAGAAATCCGCTTTGGATGTAGCGAAAGAGTCACTTGCAGAAGAGTCTCATAATACGATGACAGCCAAGAAGGACAAGCAAATCGTTTATTATAAATCACCAAAAACGGGCTGGTATCTGATGGGTGCTATGCCGGTAGCCGAGCTGGTGAAGGATGCCAAAGTCATCTTCAATATCACTTGGGTAATGGCTATCGTAGCGGCTCTGATTGCCGTCGTTATCGGAATTTTCGTAGCAAGAATGATCGGCCGTCCGGTTGTCACTCTGCGCAACCTGATGAAAGAAGGGGAGCAAGGGAACCTGACCGTTCGGATGAAGGTCAGCAGTCAGGATGAAATCGGCCAGTTGGGTCAAAGCTTCAACCAGATGATGGAGAAAATCACCCAGCTGGTACAGCAAACGAACCATTCTGCACAAGAGGTTTTGGCTACAGCTGCAGAGCTGTCCGACGCCTCCAAGAAAACGGCTGTATCAGCCAAAGAAATCGCTGTCGCAACGGAAGAGATTGCCGGTGGTGCCTCCAGCTTGGCCGTTGAATCGGAGCGCGGCAACGAATTGACGCATAATATCAGTATCCAGATGAAATCGGTTATCGATGCCAATCTGGTTATGGGTAAGGCAGCTTCCAGCGTTCAGCAATCCAGTGAGCAAGGGATTCAGTATATGTCGGATTTGATTGGCAAAACCAATGAGACCGAGACGATGACGCGTGAAATGGTTGATAAGGTCGACAATCTGAAGGAAAGCACGCGCTCGATCCGCAAAATTCTGGATGTACTGAACAATCTAACGAAACAGACGAACATTTTGTCCTTGAATGCAACCATTGAAGCGGCACGCGCCGGTGCGGCCGGCAAAGGATTCATGGTCGTTGCCGATGAAATCCGCAAGCTCGCCGATCAATCCCGTCAATCGATTGCTATTGTAGGACAAGTGACGGAAACAATTCAAAAAGAAATCGATGAAACGGTTAATGCGCTCTCGAACGCGTATCCGATGTTCCAACAGCAGATCGTTGCTGTAAAAGAAGCGGATTCAATATTTAAAGAAGTTCATTCTCATATGAACGGATTTATTACCCAATTGTCAGAAGTGACGGAATCGATTGATAATTTGAATGCGTCCCAGGTAGTCCTGTCCGATGCGATGTCCAATGTGAGCGCCGTTGCCGAGGAATCCTCCGCGACTTCCCAAGAGGTAGCTTCGCTGAGCTCGGAGCAATTGAACATCAGTACAGGCTTGGTTCGCTTGTCGGATAAACTGGAGCAGCTGTCCAATTCGCTTCAAGAATCCTTGTCCAAATTTGAGGTATAACTTTTCGAATCCAATTGTTCATCTAACTATAAGATTCGCTTCAGTAAGCTTTTTTCAGGGCGTGCTTCTGGCCTTGAAAAAAGCTTTTTTATTTTCTAGTCTCCTATGCTTAAGCGAATGCCTTAGACAAGGACCTGGCCGCACGCTAGCCAGCTTGATGAAAAACCCTGTTTTGCGAGAACTATGGTACATATGGAGGTGGGTGAGGTATGCCCCGGAGGAGTATACCGCTAATTCTAATTACATTTCACGGGTTTCAACTGCGACCGGAGGGGCATACCCCACCAGAGTATTCGGCAGCAGCTCAAGCTCGTCTAACGGCCGGATAATTCATAAGCAGGTGTTTGCATAAGAAGGAAGAAGCTTATACTGCTAATATTCGGTTCCGAAGGGATGACAGACGAATGGAGAATCGCATCGGGGTAAAGAAGCATCGCATGTTTTACATTTTGTTGCTGGTCATTGCTTTATTAGTGATACTGAATGGGCGATTATTTTGGGTACAGGTAGCTGCCAGCCGGAATTTGACAGGACATCATATTGATTTGGTTGAAAATTCCGTGATTCAAAGGGAAAAAGGAATTGTACTGGACAGCGGAAGAGGAGATTTTTTTGACAGAAACGGGATACCTTTAACTGGTAAACAACTGTCTGTGCTGACCGTATTTCCGGTTCAGCATTATTTCCCGGAAAATAAGAAGCGACTGGATGAAGAAGCTCGGATGGCTCGCATATTGAATGTATCCTTAAAGGAATGGACAAGCTTTACCTTATCCTTGAAATCCCCACAAATTTGGTCTGTGAACGAGAAGCCGGTTGAATTAACAAACGAACAAATAGAACAAATCCAAGCGGTCGGTCTGCCCTACGTAACAGTTACGCAATGGAAGCAGAGGTATGACACGAACGTATTAGCCAGTCAGGTCCTCGGCTTCATCGGCCAGAATCCGGAACGGATTACCAAGCAATTCACAGATCAGTTTCATAAAGGAGAGCTTCAGCTCACCAGTAAAATCGGCGGGGCCGGCCTGGAAAAAAGCTTTGAGCCTTGGCTTCAGGGGATCGGACCGACTTCGGTCTCCTTGTTTACCGATGCCAACAAGCATCCCTTACCCGGCCTTGCAACCAGGATGTTCTCCCCCCGGAATGACTATTATCCGGTTAAAGTTATGACGACCTTGGACGCAGGGATTCAGCAAAAGGTGGAGCAGATCCTGTCGAAGCTGCAGGTTCAAGAAGGTGCTGTCGTCGTCTTGGACACCAAGAATTCGGATGTCGTCGCTATGGCGAGCCGGCCTTATTTTCACCCCGATCATATTGATCTGGAGAAAGGGGCATGGAGCAATCGGGCCTTGAAAGCTGTGGCCCCGGGTTCCATATTTAAAACCATAACAGCGGCTGCCGCATTGGAGGAACATGCCGCGAGTGCTGGTGAGACGTTTCATTGCGATGGAGAGCTTGGCCGCTACGGGTTGACATGCTGGAAGAAGGAGGGGCATGGAACGCTGACGATGGAAGAGGCCTATGCTCAATCGTGCAACATCGTCTTCGCCACTTTAGCCGAACGACTTGAAGGAAAGAAGCTCGAAGAGTATGCACATAAATTGGGGCTCGGGGTTCAAGTGGGCTGGAAAGGCAAGGCTATGCAGCTCGAAGACTTCCAAGAATGGGATGCTGAAGAGCAGGGACAGGTGTTCTCCGCCCATACGCCTCAGCAGGATGGCGGAGTCAAAGCACAAACCTCCATTGGACAGCGGGATGTGCTGGTGACTCCGCTTCAGGCGGCGAATATGGTCGTTACTCTCCTGCACGAAGGCAAAGTGAGCATGCCTCGTATTGTGAAGGAACTGCGCTTCCAAAACGACAGGGTGATGGAAGTACTATCTCCGAAACAAGCAGAGGGTCTTCCCAAAGGCATTGCTGCTGGGACGGCCAAGCAGCTGCTTCACTGGATGGAAGAAGTAGTTGAACATGGTACGGGGAAGGCGCTTCATCAAGCTCAATGGACGCTTGCAGGTAAATCAGGCACGGCTCAAGTCAAAGATAGAGAAGGGAAAGACAAGGTCAACCAATGGTTCATTGGGTACGGTCCGGTAGAAAATCCCCGTTATGCGGTCGCCGTTCTTGTCCAAAATGTTCAGCCGGATCAAAAAAACACATCCATTCCATTGTTTGCACAAGTCATGGATGTGTTGGCCAAGCAATCTTAATGGTAGGAGCTGTTATGAAGGGAAGGGATCAGGAGTGAGAAGCAGGTCCCTTTTCCCACTTCACTGGTGACATCGATCTTGCCTTGAATCGTTTGAATGACGCGATAAGTGACCATCATACCGAGGCCGGTGCCTTTGTCCCTGGTAGAGTAAAACGGTGTGCCGAGTCTGCGGATTTCCTCAGGTGTCATTCCGATCCCATGGTCGATGATGTCGATGCAGACAGTCCTGTTTTGCAGCGTCCCGATAATTTTCAGCGTTCCGCCGTGAGGCATCGCCTCGATCCCGTTCTTGCATAAATGCATGATGCATTGTACGAATTTGTCTTTATTCGCGCTGATGGTCAGCTTCTCGTCCAGCTCGGTTTCAATATCGACATGGCACAGCTTGGCGTAAGGGGTAACGGAAATTACGGCTTGTTCGATCAACTGCTTGGCGTCAACCAGCTCAATCGCTTCCAGGTGAGGCTTGGCGAAGGCAAGATAATCATTCACTATCGAATGAGCCTTATCGATTTCCTCGATAACCATGCTTGTATAAAGCTGCCGTTTGTCTTCCGGTAAGTCGGGCTGCTTGACAATTTGCATGAACCCTCGGGCAACGGTCATCGGGTTTCGAATCTCATGCGCGAACGAAGCGGCAAGGTCGCTGAGCACATTCATCTTATCGGTCTGCTGTAATTGACGGCGCATTCTGACATTCATTCTTATTTGCTCAATGATGTAAATAACAAGACCAAGGGTAAGGCCATAGAACAGGCTGTATGAAATGAAGTAAATCCAAAACGTTACGTCCATCCGCTGTCCCGCAAACCAAAAAGCGATACAGGAGTAGAGGGTGGAGAGCATGCCTATCCCTAATCCTAATACGGCTCCGGCAGTTACATTTCGGTACCGTGTTTGGTTGACGATATAAGGCTTGGCACGGGTAACGACAAACATCAAGGTTATGAGCAGCGCCGTACTGCAGATTAACGCAGCGATATCCCCGCCGAGATAGATCCGATGGGCAAGAATAGCCACAAAAACAAGAATCGACGGCACCAACCCGGCGTATATCACGCATATGGTTAACGGAATCATTCGAAAGTCATAAAAAAATCCGGAAGAAAACCGGAACGGATATGTCATGCACAATATAGCAATAATTGTCGATAAAATGGCAATAACCCGCTTGTTGGTTGTCGTCAGATTCGGGTTCTGCCTGTCTCCCCAAAACAGTTGATACAGCAGCACAGGGGTAATAATAATAAGCATGTTCAAAAGAAGCTGATTAATAACGTCCAAATGAGATCACCTTATACAATGGATGTGAGCGAGCTAACACGACTCTACTATACTGTATTCGACAAAAATACGTATTTTCCTACATCCATTTTGCATAAATTAAGTAAACTCTAGAGGAATTGTCCATTGGGCGGATTCGATCCAGCTGCGGTCGCTAAACTCTCTTGCCTTTAAGACGACCTGATGGCCGTAGACCTCTACATATAACCCCTGCGCCGCAGTAGAGGATTGTCCCGGAAGCACGCTCCGGGTTCTTCCGACCGAGGCGTTGTTGAACCAATGGAACGTATTTTGGCGGTTATAATGGTCTTCGTTAATAAAGTTACGGTGCGTATGACCGGATAAAACAAATACATTGCGATAAGGCGCCAGAATTTCCCTGAAGGCCTTGGCGCGAATCAATTGATGTGTTCGGCCATCGCTTCCAATCTCGGGCAGCGGCTGATGAATAAAGACAATCGCCGGCTTCCCGTCCTCATGAGCCTTCATACATTCCCTAAACCAATCCAACTGGGCATCCGAATACCATGCTCCCTCGCCGACATCCGATTTTTCCTGAACGTACAGCTCCTGAGACACCATAATGAGATGGACGCCCTGGATCCACACGTCTGCGTAGGGACGGTCCTTGTAGCCTATAAAATCTTGAAAGCGCTGACGTGACATGGCGTCCGTTTTGCCGTTGGGCATTGTCTCCGTAGAGAAGGCGCCTTCTTCCGTTAGCCAAATGTCATAATAATCGTGGTTGCCCATATTGGCGTAAAGCGGGGGCAGCGTATATTGATTCAATATGCTTCGAAGAAGCTTGTAATCGCTTTCTCTTCCGAAATCCGTTAAATCTCCTCCTAATACGACAGCATCTATTGGCGTTTCCCAATCGCTTATATCCTTTAATGCCATATGCAGCTTATCCGTCATGGAAGACTCGCCGACGGAAATATGGAGATCGCTTAAGAGGAAGAAGGAAAGCTGCTTTTCGGTGGAAGGTTCGGTCTTAGCCGGTACAGGCTCCTCGTTCTGAGGTTTGACGACGGATTCCTCCTCCGAATCGGCTTGGGCTATCCAGCGGCGAATATAAGGAGCGCCAATACCGGCACCGCCCGCAAGAACGGCAAGTGAGAATAACATCTTCTTAATAAAATTGCGTCGTGTTAACACAGCGCACCATCCTATCCGGTGAAGTACGTTGAAAGGTTTGCTTTTATTATAACGGTACCTAAGGGGCTGCCACAATAAAGGAATGCTTTTCTTCGCAATCCGCTTAACATTTTTTATGACAAAAGACTTGGGGATAGGACCATCCTTCCATAGCATTTGAATCCGCTCCAAAGTCATGGCTTCACTAATTGGGTCTGGTTTAGGAATGTTTTAGAAATAGCCTGCATAAAAATAGAATGTAGGTTATTTTAAGTTAGTCACTTGACAAATGTAACTACAATAATTTAATATACTAACATAAAGTAAGTTATTAATTTTTGAGGAGTGAATGTCATGTTAAGTTGGGGGCTTCTTATTATTCGTTTGATTGTCGGAATCAGCTTTATGGGGCATGGTGCGCAAAAGCTGTTCGGATGGTTTGGAGGTTATGGACTAAAGGGCACGGGAGGATGGTTCGATTCGATCGGCATGAAGCCGGGGGTAGCCATGGCGTTCATTGCAGGGCTTTTTGAGCTTGTAGGAGGCTTGTTATTTGCAGCCGGTGTCTGGACTCCTGTCGGGGCCGCACTAATCGTTCTTACTATGTTAGGTGCTATTATTAAGGTTCATGGAAAGAACGGTTTCTGGGTCACCTCTAACGGGATCGAGTATAATCTGGTGCTCATCGCCGTTGCAGTTGGAGTTGCGTTAACCGGTCCCGGATCGTTCGTATTATTCTAATTCAAATGTCGGATATCCTTAGTAAGAGAGCTCCTGGCCGTCACGCCGGGGGCTCTTTTGCCGTATAAGCCCTCCCACAGACAATAAGCTCTATGTGCCGCCTTTTTCTTGTGCAAATGCTTGTTTATGTACGGAAGTCTTGGGGTACTAGAGAAAGATAGTACTATTTTTTCCGTCGTAGCCAGCTATACTTGAATTAACAGGTAAGACAGAGAAAGAGGTGCAGCGGGATGAGCCGTAAATGGTTGGAAAGGGAAGGTCTCCGATGGGTCGACGAAAACATTGTAACCCGTGACCAATATGATCGAATTTTAAGCTTATATCAAGATAAAAAGCACGCTATAGGGGTTTTGCCGATACTCGGCAGCATTTTGCTGGGGCTGGGTGTATTGAGCTTCGTGGCGGCTAACTGGCAGGAGATTCCTCAGCTGGTACGATTGCTGCTCATTATGGCCTTGATGATCGCGAGTTATGCAGGAGGGGAGCTTTTCCGCAGGAAAGGCCATGAAAAGCTCGGTCTCGCTTTGACGGCTTTAGGCTACGTGACGTTTGGTGCAGGAATTGTTCTGACAGGTCAAATGTTTCATTTGGTGGCTTACGATATAAGAGCATTTGTCGTGTGGGGGACTGCAGGCATATTGCTGACCTATTTATATCACAGCCGATTTATTTATTTGCTTAGTCTGGCGGTATTCACGGCCGCACAGCTCTATAGCTCAATGGAATATTATCAGTTCAGCTATATAGGGTTTGCCATCATGGCGGCAGGGCTCGGGTATTATGCCTGGGTACGCAGGAACACGCTGTTGACCTGGTGCTTCAGCTTAAGCTATGTGCTTCATGCGCTTATCTTCGTGCTGAATAAAGACTGGAAGTTCCTGTGGTTCTTTATTCCGGTTATGGCTCTCTATACCCTGGGGGACTGGTACAAAGACCGTGTAACCGGCTACGCCTTGCAATCCGTGCCGCTCGCTGCCGCCTATCTATTCGGTGCCGTAACGGTATTAGGCTGGGATAACCACCCATCGGATTTGGACGCTATCAGAGCGAATCCCTATTATTATTTGGCCTCCCTAGTCGTGCTGTTTGCATTATCCCTGGCAGGGAAGTGGAGAAACAAGCAGATCACGAGTGCTATGGAGTGGGTGCTGCTGGCTCCGTTTCTATATTTACCGTCCGGCATTTCCGTTCTATACTTGCTCGCGTTGTTTTTCTTTTCCATGTATGTGCTGTGGAGAGGGTATACCGAGGAATGGCGCTTCAAGATTAACTTCGGCACTGTATTATTTCTTTGCACTACCATGATCGCTTACGGAAAGCTGACATGGGACTTTATGGACAAATCGCTGTTCTTTATTATCGGCGGCGTGCTGCTTCTAGTTCTAAGCTGGTTCTTAAACCGGCGGAATAAACGTTTTCTCGATGAAGTCAAAGGAGGGAAGCCGTTATGACGGAAGCCATTCGTTCTGGATCCAAGCCTCGCAGATCCTGGCTGCTCGGGCTTCTGGTTCTCCTCCAGCTGTTATTTTTGGGAGGCATTGCCCTTTCCTATTATGCGGTAGGCTGGTTCGGCACCGAAATCAAGCTAAAGACGGTTCCCGTAGATCCGAGGGATTATTTGTACGGAGACTATGTCGTGCTGGGATATGATATCAGCCGGCTTGATTCAAGCTTATGGAAAGTCAGTGACAGAAAGCCCAAGTCCGGCGATCACGTGTTTGTGCTTCTGAAGCCCGGTGCCGGAGAATTCTATGAGGCCCGGGGAGTGTATGCTTCCAAGCCTTCGCCTCAGGCGGGAGAAGTCGTGCTTACCGGTTCCATAGTCAATAGCTGGGAGGATACCATAAGCTTGCAGTACGGGTTGGAAAAATATTATGTTCCCGAAGGAACAGGCAGGGAGCTTGAGAAGCAGGCAGGGAACCTTGTCGCGAAGGTGAAAGTAGCTTCGTGGGGACAAGCGAAAATTGTAACCTTGGAGCCGCGCGAGTAATTCTTTCAGCAAACTTTCAGTTTGTGTTCAGATTCGATTCATTTTTAAGTGTGATAATAGGGATAAGCAATACAACCTATGAAACTTGGAGGAATCGAACATGACGAATCGCAGAGCAATCCGACTTGTGCTGGCTGCTGTCATAATGTTCGGAGGAACCGTTGCACTTTATGAGTGGGACCAAGCCGTCTCCGCGCATCAGGCTCAAATCATGAACGTAGCACAGCATAAGACGATACCGGCTTCGTAAAGAAACCATTGATTCTTTAGAACCCGCTAACTGTTGAAAGGCGCATGGGATAACAACCATGCGCCTTAGTGCATTATAGCTTAATCTCTCTCGAGCTGTGCCGCCAGTCTTCTGGCCTGGCCTGCCGGTGTATCGATGGTCTCATATACCTTTAACCGGAGGCTATTTTCAAGCTGGTCCAGCTGGGTATCATTGAAATAGATCAGCTGCTCCCCGTTGGTAAACCGGTTTTCTCCGCTTAAATTTTTCGTTGTAGAAGCAATTTTTCTTCCATCCTTCGTTTCCAGAACCATCAACAGTTTATTGAAATTCGCGTCGACCATGACCGTATCCACACTTTTCAACTCCGTGTTAATACGCAGCTTGTAATTATAATTATAGGTTTGCGTTGCCTGGTTCATCCCGGCCAGGTTGCTCAGTGCCCAGTCCTTGATTGACAACTGATAAGGATATGCTAGGAGCTGCTGGTTATCAATGGATGTTTTGTTCATCGTAACACTGGCTTGAGAAATCGTAATTTTATAAGGCGCGGCCGTCTTGTCATCGATCAATTTCAGCGTATATTGGTTCTTGATGTCGTTCATCGGCAGGACGAACGAATAATTGACAACATAATCCGTACCCGGAACGACCAATGCTGCATTGTTGTTCAATCGGCTGCCAGCGTAAGTAAACCCGCCTCCGACAAGCTCGGCTGCAAATTGCGGCACCGGTAACGGTTTATCGCTTTTATTGGAAAACTTCATTTTGACGATGCCGGTTTGGTAACCCATGCCTTCATTCTCATAGGTTTGCATATCGACGACAGATACGGAAATGTCCGGATTGATCGAATTATTGATCGGGTCGATCTGAAGCGGCGTATTCATCGTATAGGCTGCAGGCTCAGTCGTATCCTTAATCGAAGCACTGCTCTCCGGAATCAGGATGCTGAGTCTGCCTACCTTGTAGGAAATGATGGCGGAAGCGTCAGTCCGGTTCGGAACCTTATAGGTTTCGGTAGTCGAGACGGTGAAGCTGCTTAATTGGGTATCCAGATCCGTAGGGATAGCGTAATAAATATATTTTTGGTCCCCTGGATCCAATGCGCTAACCGCTTGATCTGCACGAGTACCCTTATACGTTAAAGTAGCCGATTTCCCGTCAATAGAGAAGCTGGGAATGGATTCCGTCTTGGTTCCCGGATTTTGAACGAGCAGCTTAAGAACCTTTACAGGAATCTGGTCTTTAAAATTGGTAGCTAAGTGAACAGGCGTATATGTTAAGGAAGAATCCAGAGAAGGAATCGTAAAGGGTTCCCCCCAAGCCTTTATCGCACTTGGATCCGAAATCGGCGTTTGATCTCCGTACCATACCAGATTACTGACCGGAACATCGAGCATGGTGGTCTCTACTTTCGGATATACGTCTTTATTCACATCTATCCACACAATATCGGTCGGGTTCAGGCTGTCTCCACCGTCGATCTGCGTCATGTAGCTTAGCTCGATGCTGGACATCGGCGGTACGGATACCGGATTATCCGCACTGCCCTTCAGGACATACCTGGCGCCGTTACTCATTGCTATGCGGGCTTCATAATCCGGAACGCGAACCGTGTCGTTGGAAACATTATACATTTTCACTTTGACGCCGACCCGGGTACCATTAATCGAATGCTCACTTAGCAGGCTGCTGACTTTTACCTGAAGAGGGCCGTTCAATGTGACTGGATATCGGTTATCTATGGAAACGGCATTATCCGTTTCGTCCGCCATGGCAGCGATTGGGCCGAACGAAAGAACGAGAGAAGAGACGATAACGGCCGACAGCGCTTTTTTCAGATGGTTTTGCATCATAGGTCCTCCATTATTAAAAGGTTGGGTCTGATAAGCGGGTTCGTTATTTGCGAACCTCTACTTTGTCCTTGTCTTTCAATTCCTGTGCCCCCAGGACGACAATGGGCTCGCCTTCCTTCACACCGGAGACAACTTCGCGGCTGGAATCCGCCGCCGTACGCCCCAGCACGACTTTTCTTTTCTCCGCCAGGTCATTGGACACGACAAACACATAATTGTCATTGCCTTCCTTGGTAATCGCTGAGGCAGGTACGGTTACAACATCTTGGGAAGCGTCACCGCCCAGCTGAAGCTTAACCCTCATTCCTGATTTCAGCTTCAGATCCGCGTTCGGAGCGCTTAGCTCAAGCACATAGGTTTTGCTTTGCGGACTCATAACCTCGGCAAGATAGGTTACAGTTCCGGTCATTTTAGCATCGGATCCCTGAAGGGTAAAAGGCAGCTCCTGCTTGCCGCGAACAAGCTTCAGTGCGCTTTCGGTTACATCGGCATGGATTTTTATCGGATTTTGCTGTTGAATCACACCGGCCACATAGCCTGCAGGAACCGTAACACCGGCTTCGGGGTTAAGATCCGTCAAAATGCCGCTGATCGGTGCTTTCACCTCAAAATCGGACAGCGTTTTATCTATATCCTGCAGCGTAACGTTGGTGGATTCGATTTGGATTTTGAGCGAAGCCAGAGGGTCTGTCGCCTCCAGATTGGCCAGCTGCTTCTGGGCTGTGTCCAAATCAAGCCTCGTAGTTTTGAGCTGCGTCTCCGCTTTATCCAGCTGGGATTTCGGAACGAGACCAGCGTCATAATCGTTGCGGATATTGTTGTAGCTTTTCTCCAAATCCGCAAGTGTAAGCTGCAGCTTCTCGATGGTGTTCTTGTAAACGCCGCGATTCGTGGCGATATCTTCACGCGTCTTATCCAGCTGGGCCTGCAGATTCTGGCGCGACAGCTCGGTCTTCTCCCGGTTTCTGGCCGCATCGGCAGAATCTAGCGTGAAGATCACTTCACCCTGCTGCACGGTGTCCCCGCGCTTCTTCTTCATCTCCAGCACGTCGCCGCCTACTTTGGTGATGATATTGACTTGGGAGGAGGAGACGACATCGGCATCGAGCTCTTGCTTATTATCCATTTTTTGTTTGGCAGCAGGCTCAATCTTGACCGATTTGGCCTGATTTCCGCTCGCATTCGTAACCGAGCAGCCTGCGGCTAGAGCACCGCTTAAGATAATGACAAGACCTGTCATTAGTACGCGATGGAACCTGTTTGGATTATCGATCATCCTGGTCATGGGATGGGTAGCTCCTTTGCAATAAAATCGTGATACGGTCTATTTATTCACCCATAACGTGGGCTTTTGGACCGCCTTTGGCTTTCGTATTTTTCAGAAAAAGGGACAGCACTGCCGCTATGACCGACAATACAGCGGTAACGACGAACACGTCGTCCAGTCCATTAACAGTAGCCTGTATTTGCACCTGGCCATTAATAAATGCGATCGCGCTGGAGTGTGCCTGCGCAGCCGATTGGCCCATGCTCATGTATTGCCCCTGGATTTGGTTCACATGATTCATAACATTGGAGGAGAACATGTTCAGTTGCTCCGATAAGTCAGCCACATGGAACGTCCGGCGATCGGAGTACAGCAGAGCGAGCCAGGCAATCCCGAAGGAGGCGCTGATCTGGCGGATCGTATTGGATAATGCCGTTCCCTGTCCCATCTTGTGCATAGGGACCGTATTCATGCCGGCGGTCTGGATAGGCATCATCATCAGCCCCATCCCTATAGCCCGAAGCACCAGCCATCCGATGAGCACGGAGAAGGCCGTATTCAAATCGAGAGCGGAGGATAAATATAACGATAAAGCTGTAAACAGCAAGCCGACGATGGCCAGCAGCCGGGCTCCTATCTTATCGAATAATGCCCCCGCTATAGGCATCATGATGCCGGATACGACAGCCTGGGGAAGCAGGATCAGGCCGGTTTGAATTGCGGACAGTCCGGATAACGTCTGCAGGAATATCGGCAATAGGAACAGGACTCCCATCATGATTAACGTTGCGATGCTCGAAATAATGAGGGAGAGTGTAAAGGTAGCGTTCTTCAACAGGGTTAAATCCAGCATGGGATGGTCAATCAATAGTTCGATAAAGACAAAGATGACAAGACAGGTTAACCCGATTGATATAAAGGTGACGACCTCGGAATCACCCCAGCCTTTCTCCGATACCTTGCCGATGCCATAAAGCAGCGTCGAGAGGCCGGTGGTCGCCGTCAGAAAGCCCCATAGATCGAAGCGTTGGGTGACCGGCGCCTTGAATTCGGTTAACACCGCCATAGCAAGGAAAAAGTCTACAATGCCGATGGGAACATTAATGGTAAAGATGAGCCGCCAATCCAAATACTCGACGATATAACCGCTTAATGTCGGACCGGTCGCCGGAGCAAACATAATGGCGATACCGAACAAGCCCATTGCCATCCCCCGTTTTTCCGGCGGAAACATGCGGAAGATCATCGCCATACTGATCGGCATCAGCGCTCCGCCTCCGATGGCTTGCACAATGCGGAAGACAATCATGCTGTCGTTGCTCCACGCCGCACCGCAAAGCCCTGAGCCTATGGTGAAGATGGCATTAGCAATCAGAAAGATTCGCTTGTAGCCGAACCGGTCTCCCAAATAGCCGGTAACAGGAACCAAAGCGCCGCTGACCAGAGCATAGGCGGTAACGACCCATTCAATATCCGATTGGGTGACGCCGAAGACGGACATCATTTTGGGCAGAGCTACGTTGACGATACTTGTGTCAAGAATAGCCATAAATACTGCGATGATGACGGCCAGCATGGCTAGACCCGGCCCTTTGGCCGCCGTTGGAGCCTGAATCGCCGTTTCCGGCGAGGCCGTGTTTGCGGATGCCACAGCTATTCCTCCTTTCTTATTTCACTTGAAGCAGAAGGCTACTTCTCAATTTTGATAGCTACGTTCAAACCGGGGACCAAACGAAGTCCTTGATGATCATCCAGGGAAATTCGAACCGGAATGCGCTGAATTACCTTGGTGAAGTTGCCGCTTGAATTGGAGCTCGACAGGAGGGAGAAGGAGGAATTGGTTCCAAGACCAAGTCGTTCCACATGTCCTGTAATGACAGTACCGGGATAGGCATCAACCTTGATCGTGACCTTGCTCCCGACCTTGACGTCGGCAATTTCCGTTTCTTGAAGGTTTGCAGTCACATACAGCTGATCTAGATTCGCGCTCATCGCGATGGCGCTGCTGGCAGAAACCATCTGGTCCTTAATGCCGTTGAATTGAATAATTGTACCTTCCTCGGCGGCAATAATATCTTGTGTGACAGCGGGTGTATTGCCGCGGGCCGGGGTCGTCTCGACGATTCCCAGCACATCGCCTTTCTTGAAGGAATCACCTTCTTTATAATTCCATTCGATCAATTTGCCTGAACCGGGTGCTCCAATGGCCCTTAAGTCCCCTTGAATCCTTGCATCCTCTGTCGTTATGTATTTGCTGGCAACCGCGTAATAGTAGGTGCCGCCTGCTCCTCCTCCCAGAAGGATCAAAGCTAGCAGGACAAGTAATATGACCTTTTTCTTCATTGCTGAATAAGCTCCTTTCTAAAATGGGAAGCGCGGGACTATCCCAAATCCTTGGCATTGGACAGCATTTTGCGAAATGTTGCCATAAACTGATCGGTTTCTTCCTGGCTTAAGTTGGCCAGCATGGCTTGTAGAATCCTTTTGCGGCGTTGGATGATCTCGCTGACCGTATGGCGGCCGGCTTCCGACAGCTCAAGCCACACCACTCTACGATCTGTAACGTCGCGGGATCGAATAACATGGCCGTCACGAACAAGACGATTAATCGCAATGGTTGTAGCGCTAGGCGAAAGATTCAGCTCCTCTGCCAGCTCGCTTACCGTCATGCGTCCGCCTCCGGACAACGTATGCAGCAGCAGAAACTGCTGTTTGGACACTGCCGGGCATGGCGTCCACTTGTTGGATTGCCGGATCGCAGCATGGATGAGCTTCTCGAACTCATTCAATCTGTCGTCAATGCTTACCAACGATGGAATCCCTCCTTCTCCGAAAACAGGTTTACAGATAAACGTATTATACATAAGCGGTAAAAATGTTTTTCGGAATATATTTTTATAGTAAAAATATTTCATGGAAAAAATATCATGTTGAATATTACATCGTCAACCTATTTTTTTGTAAAAGATTTGAAACAAAACTTCCTCTCGTCCGTATTACCAATCAAACGAGAAACCAGATCTATTGGAAAAAGGAGCAAAACCATGAATGACCATCGCAACCTGTTTGAACTGGAGGAGGTAACAAGACAGCTATTCCGGAAAATGTCGCTTGCCTGGAACCGGTTCAATGAGAAAGGAATGACCTCACCCCAGGGCTATATTCTGGAGAAGCTGGAGACAGAGGGACCGCTTAAGGTGTCCCAGATGGCGGATGCGATGTGCTACACCGCCGGAGCAATAACCACTCTTGCGGATAAGCTGCTGCTGTCAGGTTATGTGGAACGGGAGCGGGACGATGAGGATCGCAGAGTCGTCTATTTGCGCATTACGGAGGAAGGCCGGAAGATGCTGGGAATGATCAGGGAGCAGAGAAAATCGAACATCAATACGTTTTTCGGCGATCTGCCGGATGAAGACATACAGCATTTGATAAGAATTTATAAACATATTTTGGCTCATTCGGATAAAAAGGCTTAGTCAAACCGGCTCCGAATCTCTATAATGAACAGTAGAACGGGGAGGGCGAGTCAGCCGGCTCCCTACTGGAATAAGAATCAAACTGGATTCGGAAAGAGGAGTAACATGGAACAGATGAGTTGGTCGCTGCCGGAAGACACCCTCATATGGGACCGCACGCAGCAGCCGGATGAAGGCGACGTGCTGTATCCTTTTGCGTTGGAGGAGCTGCTGTGCAGGCTGGTAGGGGAAGGGGACGCTCCTATGGTTCATCTATGGAGACATCCGAGAGCCTTCGTCATGGGTCTTCGGGACAGCAGACTCCCCTATGCAAGGAAGGCCAAGCGATGGCTGGAGGACCAAGGGTATTCCGTCGCCGTCAGAAATTCGGGAGGAGCCGCGGTTCCGCTTGATTTGGGTGTCGTCAATGTCTCGCTTATCCTGCCAAAAAGCAGCGGACAGATCGATTTTCATCATGATTTCGAAACGATGTTCAGGCTGATGCGGGATGCTCTGCATTCCGTGACGCCGGATGTAGCTAAAGGAGAGATCATGGGCTCTTATTGCCCTGGAGATTACGATCTTAGTATAGACGGGCGCAAGTTTTGCGGCATCGCCCAGCGGCGTCAAGCGCGCGCTTTTGTCGTACAAGCCTTTGTCGTTGTATCGGGCAGCGGTAAGGCTAAAGCAGGGTTGGCACAGGAGTTCTACCGGATTGCCGCTGAAGGGGCCGAGGCGGGTTCTTATCCATCCGTGTACGAGGATAAGATGGCCAGTCTGGAGGAGCTTGTCGGGCTGAACGACGTACAGCGTTTTATCGATGCAGTGAAGCAAACGGTCAAATCCCATAAGCTAGCGGATACAGGGGCGGAGGGACGGACGCTGCGGATTCCTGACGAAACGCAGATTATCGAAATGATAGCTTCCATGAAGAGCCGTTATGGAATTGAAGGATGATATAAGGCTGCAGGTACAGACTACACAAAAAGGCATAGGAGAGCCCCAGGGCGTCTCTTATGCCTTTTGAATTGTTATTATATGGATTTATTTGAGAAAAAGCTTCATCGCGGCGGGAAGCTCATTTTGCCAAAATCCCCAGAGGTGCTTGCCTGGCTTCTCTTCATACCATAACCGGCATTGCTTCGTATCGATCAAATCCTTGGTGAGCCGGTTCTCCTGAAGGAAATCGAACGTTCCGCGCTCTGTCTTCACTTCCGTTTCGTCCAGACCGATCAGCATGTACATTGATAACCACGACAAATCATCTTCCTGCTCCAGCCTCTTTCTTGTTTCGGCTAAAAATGCTCCTGACAAGGATATAACGTTGCAAAATAGGCTACGATAATCTAAGGCAAGATGTAACGAAACGGTCCCTCCCAAGGAATCACCGGCAAGAATACGGTCCGACGCGTCGGTTCTGACCGAATATCTGGCTTCAATATAGGGAAGAAGCTCTTCAGCAAAAAAACGGGTATATGCGTTAAATCGTTCCCCTTCCGGCGCATATTCGCTTGTACGCACCGCCGTATCCACATCGACACCGACTATTACCGCCGGGCTGACACCTTCATCAAAGATGAGCCGGTTCATATGCGTGACAATGCGGCCGAAATTAAAAAACTGCTCTCCGTCCTGGCAATATATAACCGGATAGGTGACGAGCTCTTGATAGCCCGGAGGTAAAAACACGCGAACCGGACGCTCGCCATCCAGGTATTGGGAGGGGACAAGCTCCTTCACGACAGTACGTTTGTAATAAATGGAATCATCCATGGCAAATCCTCCAAGTGTATTATAATAGTTTGCGGTTATTTTGTGATCTGTATTATATATTTATGTCTGCTGTTATAGTCCATCATACGGAGAGAACGTATATTTTTCAAGTAAGTAGTTGTGTTATTCATGAAAACAGGTTTATAATACTACTATAACAGAAACTCCGGTTTCAAGGCATCAAAATCTATCGCTGAGGTGAATGTACATGAGTAAGCCATATGAAGTGGCAGTGTCTAAGGTGCAGCCTTTGTCTGTGCTAGCGCCAGACGGTACTGTGGTTAACGAGCAAGAAATGCCGAAATTGACTGACGATCAATTAAAAGAATTAATGAGACGTATGGTATTTACCCGTACTTGGGACCAACGGGCCGTTAACTTGACCCGCCAAGGACGTCTTGGTTTCTATGCACCGGTATCCGGCCAAGAAGCGTCAATGGTCGGCAGTGAGTTCGCTTTAAATAAAGATGATTTTATTTGCCCTGGATATCGTGATATGCCGCAAATCGTATGGCATGGTCTTCCGATGTACCAAGCATTCCTATATTCCCGCGGTCATCAGCACGGCGGACAAATTCCTGCCGATGTGCATGTATTGATGCCGCAAATCATTATCGGCGCACAAATTTTGCATGCAATGGGCGTTGCTATGGCATTCAAAAAACGCGGAGAAAAACGCGTAACCATCACTTATACGGGTGACGGCGGTTCCTCCGAGGGCGATTTCTACGAAGGCTTGAACTTCGCAGGCGCATTCAAGCTTCCATCCATTTTCGTTGTACAAAACAACGGCTATGCGATTACAACTCCGTTTGCAAAACAAACGGCTGCTGAATCCGTAGCACACAAAGCAGTAGCTGCAGGTATCAAAGGCGTTCAAGTAGACGGTATGGACGTATTGGCTGTTGTCAAAGCGGTTCAAGACGCTGCAGAGCGCGGACGCAACGGCGAAGGCGCAACCTTGATCGAAGCGATCACTTATCGTTTCCTGCCGCACTCCATGTCCGGCGACGATCCGTCCAAATACCGTACAAAAGAAGAAACAGCTGAATGGGAAGCAACTAGAGACCCGCTGAACCGTTTCCGCACGTTCTTGGTTGGCAAAGGCTTGTGGTCGGAAGAAGAAGAGAACAAAGTAGTTGAAGAAGCTAAAGCTACGGTAGCTGAGCAAATCAAGAAGGCAGAAGAAATCGAAAAAATGACGGTTCCTGGCTTGATCGACAGCATGTTCGAAACGACACCGGCTTACTTGGAAGAGCAAAAAGCGGATTATATCGGGTAAAGGAGAGGAAAGCATACCATGGCTCAAATGACAATGATTCAAGCGATTAAGGATGCAATGCGCGTAGAATTGCAGCGCGATCCTAACGTTGTTATATTCGGGGAAGACGTAGGTAAGGTCGGCGGTGTATTCCGCGCTACAGAAGGACTTCAAGCTGAATTCGGCGAAGAGCGCGTATTCGATACTCCGCTTGCCGAGTCCGCTATCGGCGGTCTGGCAGTAGGTATGGGGATTCAAGGCTTCCGTCCGGTTGCCGAAATCCAATTCGTAGGTTTTATTTATGAAGCAATGGACCAAATCTGTGTACAAGCAGCTCGTATGCGTTACCGTTCCGGCGGCCGCTACAACGCTCCGATCACGTTCCGTACACCTTTCGGCGGCGGCGTAAAAGCAGCTGAGCTTCACACAGACCCATTGGAAGGCTTGCTGGTTCAAACGCCTGGTATCAAAGTGGTTGTTCCTTCGAACCCATACGATGCCAAAGGCTTGCTGATCTCCGCGATCCGCGATAACGATCCGGTCTTCTTCATGGAGCACTTGAACCTGTACCGTTCGTTCCGTGCGGAAGTTCCGGAAGGCGAGTACACGGTGCCTATCGGTAAAGCGAACGTTGTTCGCGAAGGCTCCGATGTAACAATCATCACCTACGGTGCAATGGTTCACACTTCCTTGAAAGCTGCTGAGGAGATTGAAAAAACTCGCGGCGTAAAAGTAGAAGTTATCGACCTTCGTACTTTGATTCCTTTGGATATCGATACGATCGTTGAATCGATCAAGAAAACCAACCGTGCTATCGTCGTTCAAGAAGCACAAAAAACGTCCGGTGTTGCAGCAGAAGTTATCGCTCAAATCAACGAAAAAGCGATCCTTCACCTGGAAGCTCCAGTGCTTCGCGTAACGCCTCCGGACACGGTATATCCTTTCGCGCAAGTGGAAGATCAATGGCTTCCTAACCCGGCTCGTATCGTAGCTGGTTTGAATAAAGTACTTGATTTCTAAGATGGCGCTCCTGTTAAGGAGCGGCATGGTTTAAAGCGAAATGCGCGAATGGGTTTCAGGGAGGAGGGTATATGCTTCCGGCCGCTGTTGAGATTGTGTATTATGAATGTAATTTTAAAGGTAAATACACAATCTCAAAGGCGGACGCAAGCTCCTACAGCATATACCCTTCACTCCCTTACACATTTCGCGTTCGATTTAAACAAAAACGCTCCTTCAAGGAGCGTTTGGGCGGTAAGATGCCGTTTGCGATTGACGCGCAAACGGGTAATTTATTTAAAAGCGCAGCGAGAGCAGCTTTTTGGAAGTGTACTGGTGTTTGAGAGTTCGTGTGAGCTTAAGGTGGAGGGTTGTGTAACTGTCGGAGAGTTTACGCGCCGCCTTTGAAAACGGGTTTCATCCGAGACATGATCATTCAAGAAACCCGTTTTCAATAGCGGCCGGAGGCAGTTGACACAAGCCGGAACCGGTCTGCTCACGAGTAACAAACTCTTTGTTCACTTCCAACCTACATACTCCCGCTGCGCCCACCATTAGGAGGGTCAGAACCGTGGCTATATTCGAATATAAATTCCCTGAGCTCGGCGAGGGCATTCACGAAGGCGAGATCGTCAAATGGCTTGTTAAGCCGGGCGATGCTGTAAATGATGAGACTATCATCATGGAAGTTCAAAATGACAAGTCCACAGTAGAAGTACCTTCTCCGGTAGAAGGTAAAATCGTGGAAATCAAAGTTGGCGAAGGCACGATCTGCACGATCGGCGATCTGATCGCTACGATCGAGGTTTCCGGCGAGGTGCCGCAGCAGGCTAGCCACGGCGGTCACAGCGAGAGCGCAGCACCTGCTGCTCCAGCGGCCCCGGCAGCGGCAGCACCATCGGCTCCCGCAGCAGCACCAGCACCTGCTGCAGCGGCGCCTGCTCCGACCGCGGCTGCAGGCAGCGCGGTCCTGGCAACTCCAAGCGTGCGCAGACTGGCACGCGAGAAAGGCGTGAACATCGCGCAAGTCACACCAACGGGCCGCAACGGCCGTGTGACGAAGGAAGATGTTCTAGCGTTCGCTGCAGGCGGCGGCGCGCCTGCGGCAGCACCATCCGCTGCAAGCGAAGCGCCAGCAGCGGGAGCAGCTCCGGCAGCAGCACCTTCCACAGCTGCTGCGGCAGTATCCGGCGATCGCGTCGAAGAGCGCGTGCCGCTCAAAGGCATTCGCAAAGCCATTGCGAACGCTATGGTTAAATCCGCATTCACCGCTCCTCACGTAACGCTGATGGACGAAGTGGACGTAACTCAATTGGTTGCTTTGCGCAGCAGAGCGAAAGCGGCAGCTGAGAAAAAAGGCGTGAAATTGACTTACCTTCCGTTCATCGTGAAAGCTTTGGTAGCAGCGGCTCGTCAATTCCCTGCTATGAACGCGATGATCGACGAAGAGAAGAACGAGATCGTCTACAAAAAGTACTACAACATCGGTATCGCAACGGATACAGACAACGGCTTGATCGTTCCTGTTATCCAGGATGCAGACCGTAAAAATATTTGGACTATCGCAGAAGCGATCAAGGATTTGGCAGCTCGCGGCCGCGACGGCAAGCTGAGCGCTAACGAAATGAGAGGCAGCACGATCTCCATTACGAACATCGGTTCCGCAGGCGGTATGTTCTTCACTCCGCTCCTCAACTTCCCGGAAGTGGCTATTCTCGGAACAGGCCGTATTTCGGAAAAACCGGTTGTGAAAAACGGCGAAATCGTCGTTGCTCCGGTTATGGCATTGTCCTTGAGCTTCGACCATCGTATCATCGACGGCGCTACAGCTCAAAACTTTATGAATTACATTAAACAGCTGCTGGCTGATCCAGAGCTGCTCATTTTGGAGGTGTAATACAAATGGTAGTAGGAGACGCTTCCGTTGAGATTGACGTTCTGGTCGTAGGTGCAGGTCCTGGCGGTTATGTAGCCGCCATCCGCGCCGCCCAATTGGGTAAGAGCGTATTGGTTGTAGATAAATCCGAACTGGGCGGCGTATGCTTGAACCGCGGATGTATCCCTTCCAAAGCTCTAATCTCCGCTGCTCATCACTATGAAGCAGCAAGCCATAGCTCCGAGATCGGAATTACGGCGGAGAATGTAAAAGTAGATTTTGCCAAAGTTCAAGAATGGAAAGCCGGCATTATCAAAAAGCAAACCGGCGGTGTTACTCAGCTGCTGAAGGGCAACAAAATTCAAGTATTTAACGGCGAAGCTTTGTTCATCAACGATCATGAAGCCCGCGTGTTTAACGATAACGAAACGGCTCGTTACCGTTTCAACCACTGCATCATCGCGACAGGCTCCCGTCCGATCGAGCTGAAGGCATTCCCTTACGGCGGACGCATCCTGTCCTCCACCGAAGCTCTGGAGCTTCCGGAAATTCCGGAAAGCCTCGTTGTGATCGGCGGCGGCTACATCGGTATTGAGCTGGGTCAAACCTATGCGAAGTTCGGTACGAAAGTAACTGTACTGGAAGGCTCCGATGCTGTGCTTCCCGGCTTCGAGAAAGAAATGTCTCAACTGGTAGCACGCAACCTGAAAAAGCTGAATGTGGAAGTATTCACAGAAGCTATGGCTCAAGGCTGCGAGCAAACGGATAAAGACGTAACGGTTACCTTCACAGTAAAAGGCGAAGAGAAGAAAGTAACGGCACAATATGTGCTTGTTACGGTTGGACGTCGTCCTAACACAGACGGAGATCTTTCCTTGGAGCTTGCAGGCGTAGAGGTTGGCGAGCGTGGCTTGATCAACGTTAATGAGCAATGCCAAACGAACGTACCGCATATTTATGCTATCGGTGATATCGTTCCTGGTCTTGCCTTGGCGCACAAAGCTTCTTACGAAGGTAAAGTGGCTGCCGAAGCGATCGCAGGATTGTCCAGCGTAGTAGATTACAAGTGCATTCCGGCAGTTGTCTTCTCCGATCCGGAAATCGCAAGCGTAGGCTTGAATGAAACGGAAGCAAAAGCTAAGGGAATCAACGTTGCCGTAGGCAAATTCCCTTATGGAGCAAACGGCCGTGCACAATCCATGAACGTGAAGGAAGGCTTTGTGAAGCTGGTTAGCGACAAAGATTCCGGTCTGCTCTTGGGTGCTCAAATCGTTGGTGCGGAAGCATCCAACCTGATTGCCGAAATGGCTCTTGCTATCGAGATGGGTGCAACCGTTGAGGATATCGCGCTGACCATTCATGCGCATCCGACATTGGGCGAAATCACGATGGAAGCTGCGGAAGTGGCCATGGGTCATCCGATTCATATTCTTGGAAGCAGTAAATAACCATCGGTAACAGAATCCAAGCTTGGTGCTGCAGTGTACTGCGGCACCAGGCTTTTTTCATTTGCTGTATCGGGCTTCATGGGAATTTGTTGTTTTTGCCATACTAAGAAAATCATTATATAAGGAGCTTCTTATGCCAATTCGGAGCTGGAAGATAGGTTGCTTATTGGTGTTGGCTTTCTCCGCTTCCGCTTGTGACAGCTTCCCGTCTTCACCGTCCCCCGCCGAAGGGGAGCATCCCCCTGTCGTGCTCCGATTCTGGGATGAGAATGCGGGGCCTAGCCGAACACCGTATTATAAAGAGCTGCTGCGGAGGTTTCATGAGCTGCATCCGGACATCGAGGTGCAGTACACCGGTATTCCGGTTAGCATCAATAAAGTCAAGTTCGATGTAGCGATTCATTCGAACGATATGCCGGATGTTGCCGGCTTGAGTGAAGCCTGGCTTGCCGATTACGCGTCCAAAGGCGTACTGCTGCCATTAGATAATTATTTTGAGAGGTGGCCCGAGCATTCGCAAATCGGGGATACCTTTATAACCTATAATCGGTCGCTGGTGCCGGACGGGAAGCTGTATCAGATACCTAACACCTTTAATTTCGATGTATTCTGGTATCGGACGGATTGGTTTCGCGAGGCGGGACTTGCCGCTCCGCGCACCTGGGAAGATTTTTTTGCTGGAGCCAGGAAGCTGACCGATCATTCGCTTCCCCGCTACGGGTATAGCCTAAGAGGGGCTGACGGCAGTATTACGCAGCTGACCTCCTTGCTTTATGCCTACTCGGGGATAACCGAATATTTTACACCCGATGGGAAATGTACGATCAATCATCCGCTGCATGTCCAATTTTTGAAGCAATACCTTTCTTTATACCAGATCAATACGTCCAAGAGCGACATCGCCAACGGGTATAAAGAAATGGTCGCCGCGTTCGATACGGGCCGGGCAGGAATGATTCAGCATAATTTCGGTTCGTATAACGACCATGTTCAAGCTCTGGGGGCAGACAAATTCGGGGCGGAGCTGCTGCCGCCGGGACAAAACGGCAAGAGAGCGATGGTGACGGTAGCGAACGGCTACAGTATTTTCAAGACGAGCCGCAACCCGGATGCGGCGTGGAAGCTGCTGAGCTTCCTCTCCTCGAAGGAGAGCCAGATCTATTGGAATGCCAGTGTCGGCCAAATGCCGACGAATACACAGGCCTGGGACAGCGACTACATCCGGAATACGCCATTCCTTCAAGAGGCACTGGCAGCGATCAAGGACACGAAGACCGGAACGGTTCAAGTGCCCATCTATTTGACGAATTATACAAGTCTGGTGAAACAGCAGCTGGAGCCGGAATTTCAGGAAGTGCTGGCCGGAACGATGCCGGTAGAGCAATTTTTGAACGACTGGGCCGCCATCATGGAAAATGCGAATGATGAATACCGAAACCGAACGAACCGCATTTCATAGCACAGCTTATTATGGGCGAGGAGGGGCAGCATGCGTTGGCTGGCGAATCGATCTCTGAAATCGACGATATTGTGGCTGTTCGTTCCGTTAATCCTCGTCTTTGTGCCAGTAACCGGGATCGTCTCGTACATGCTGGCCTCGCAGCAGCTGAGAGCCAATGCGGAGACGAGCATTAACGATACGCTGTTTCAAACGAAAAATTATATGAATGATCGGCTGACGGCACTTCTTACCGATCTCACGGCATTAGATAACAGCAGCGACATCCGGAGTCTTTTTTACAGGGCAGGGCAGCCGTCCTTTGAATTACAGCCTAGAGACTATATGACCTTGAGCAAGCAGATCGACAAGGTATACTCCGACTTTTACACCATTATTGACTCCATAGGGATATATTACAACGAAGGCCGGATAGCCGTACTCCGCCAAGACTATTTGCAGATGGATGCGGCTTGGGATGTTAAGCCGTTCCTTCAGTACCCGTACGATACCGCATCACAGGTCTATTGGCTGAACATTCATAAAGACGAGCTGGGAGCTCAGCGCGGCGCGAATGTGGCGGGATTATACAAATGGGTAGGCGGACCTCGAGGAGACCGGACCGGGTTGATCCTTATTCAGCTGAAGGAGGATTTTTTCCGCGAGTTGTTAACTGCGCCGAAGATTAGCAACAACGGCTACCTGATGCTCGTCAGTCCGGAAAGCGCCATAAGCTTCAAAGCCGCGCAGAGCCCGTACGAACTGGACCAGAAGCAGCTTCACGAGGAGCTGCAGAAGGCTTCGAATCCGGTATCCGGAAGGATCGATATGAGAAGTTCGGAAGGCAGGAAGATGGTTGTCCTATACGATACGATAGGCATCAACAAATGGAAGATTGCCGCGGTGTACCCGCAGGACGAAATCTACGAGAAGATCAATGACATTCAATATGTCAGCCTGTCCGTCATGGCGGCCGTTCTAATAGTGGTCGTGCTGCTATCGGGTGTTCTGGCCAATATTATAGCAAGGCCTCTTGGAAAGCTGACTCGGCAGATCGACCGTATTGAACAGGGGAATCTGGATGTAGCGGTGCCTGAGCGGCCCAGCCGGGAAATCGGCATTTTGAGCAAGGGCATCCAGGATATGCTGGAGAGAATCAAGCTTCTTCTTGCCCAGGTAGAGCACGAGCAGGAGCAAAAAAGATTGTCTGAATTGGCGGCGCTTCAAGCGCAAATCCAGCCTCATTTTTTGTACAACACACTCTTTTCGATCAAGCAGCTATGCGAAATGAACGAAACGAAAGAAGCCTCGCAGATGATTACGGCACTATCGAATTATTTTCGCATTAGTATCAGTAAGGGCAATGAAATCATTTCGATCGCGAATGAACTGGAGCATGTAAAGCAGTATTTGTATATCCAGCATCAGCGTTACGGCAGCAGGATTTCGTATACGATCAATGTGCCGGAAGAGCTGCAGGACGGTTTGATTGTGAAGCTTACCCTTCAGCCGCTCGTGGAAAATGCGATCTATCATGGAGTCAAAAAGATTCGCCGTCCGGGAGTCATCGAAATTACAGGCTGGATGGACGAGAATAACGTCTATCTCCGGGTTAAGGATAACGGCGCCGGGATGTCGCCTGAGCGACTT
Source organism: Paenibacillus sp. OAS669 (assembly GCF_014873645.1). Taxonomy (NCBI): domain Bacteria; kingdom Bacillati; phylum Bacillota; class Bacilli; order Caryophanales; family Paenibacillaceae; genus Paenibacillus; species Paenibacillus sp. OAS669. Next base: position 103,206 of record NZ_JADBDR010000001.1, on the reverse strand, counting down.
GTGCAGCTTGAAAACAGCTTGTCCGCCGCTGCGGAAGGCAATCCGAATGAAGCTCCCCCTGTAGGCTTCGGTGTCAGAAACGTACATCGCCGATTACAGCTTCATTACGGTCAGGACTACGGCTTGTCTTTTGTAAGCGAGGAGGGCGCCGGAACGGCGGCTACTGTTAAGATACCGCTAAGACGCGCTTAGCACGATGGGATGCGGGAGGTTCAGCAAATGTGGAAACTCGTTATAATCGATGACGATCAAATTATACTGAGAGGGCTTACGGGCAGTATTCCTTGGCAGCGGCACGGGATTGAGGTTGCAGCCACTGCAATGGACGGCGAGGAAGGACTGGAGGCGGTAGAGAAGCATCGGCCTCATATCGTCATTACCGACATCCGGATGCCTTTCATGGATGGGCTGGAGTTTACAGAAACGGTTAAGGCTAACTATCCGGATACCAAAATCATCCTGATGACAAGCTACGATGAATTTGAATTCGCCCAAAAGGCGCTAAAGCTAAAGGTGTATGACTTTGTACTGAAGCCTGTTGAAAACGATAAGCTGCTGGAAATCGCCCTGCGTGCCGCGGAGGAGTGGGAGCAGGAGCAGAGCCTCGCGAAGAAAGTGATGGAGGGCATTCCTTTTCTCAAGCAGCGGTTTTACGAGAATTTGCTAAGAGGCAAATACAAGCAGGAGGAAATCGAGAATGAGCTGCGCTTCCTGGAGCTGAAGCTGGAAGGCAGGGTGTATACGGTTATTTTGCTGATTGCCGATGATTATTTTGAGACCGGCTCCAAAAACCGCTTCGGTCAAGAGCTGCTCAAGTACTGTATCCAGAACGTAGCTATGGAGGTCTTAGCCTCGGAGGCTCATAACGCCGGCGGTGTGAACAGCCTAGTGTTTGAGTACATGGAGGACGAAATCGCAATCGTTTACTGCAGTGACGAGGAGGAACAGACCGCGGAGCGGCGGGCGCTCCAAACAGCGGAGTTAATCCGGCAGCATGTTGAGACGTATTTGAAAACGACGATTACTGTCGGTATCGGCTCGATGACTACGGAGCTGTCCTGTATTGCGGGCGCCTATAGGGAAGCGAAGGCCGCAACGGAATTCCGTCATCTGACCGGAACCAATCAAGTGTGGACCTATCGGGATACGCAGATCAAGTCGGAGGAAAGCACGGTACCGGCCATGGCGGAAGGCTGGGAGGCGAATCTAGCGTTGAAGTCGAAGCTGGGTCTGGAGCAGGAGGCCATGCAGATTCTGGAGGCAATCGAGCAGGATATTGTAGGAAAGCAGCCGATGACGCTCGAAAGGCTACGACTGCTCTGTATCGAGATCGTCTTTGTGATTGCCAATGCGTTTCAGGATTGGAGCGAGCCCCCTTATGCGAAGGAGGCGGTGGAGGAGATGTTCCAGGAGCTTCATCAGCTGCGTACGGCGAAGGAGATGTTCGAACGGATCCGGGAGTTTCTGGCTGGTATTACGGCAACGGTGAATGATCGTCGAAGCCGTCAGCAGCAGCAGATGGTTGACCAGGCTATCGCCTTTATCCAGCGGCATTACATGCAGGAGGGGTTATCTCTGCAAGATGTCGCCGATCACGTACATCTCAGCACCAATTACTTAAGCATGATTTTCAAGAAGGAAGCGGGAATTAATTTCAGCGATTTTCTGACGGAGACGCGGATGAAAAATGCTATACGCCTGCTTCGGTCGGAGGAGCTCAAGACTTACGAGGTGGCGCAGCAGGTGGGATACAGCAATCCTCAGTATTTCAGCGTAATTTTTAAAAAGTTCACCGGAAAAACCCCCTCGGAATTCAAACAGTCCCGATGATGCATGATTCACGATAATAAGTGAAACAGGTACGTAAAATCTCAAACAATTTGCGGAATATATTTTATTCTTGAAATTGCGGCCCGCTTTTATAATAAGGACATGTCCACTAGACCTGATGACATCACTTATTGACAAAGAGGGGCTGCAATATGGAAAGAAAAATCGGTTTAAAGCATTCCTTGGCGTACGGCAGCGGCAACCTGCTGGGGAGCGGAGCTCTTGCGGTCAGCGGCGCCTGGCTGTTGTACTTTTATACGACATTCTGCGGATTGTCGGCTATTCAAGCGGCTTCCATTTTCTCGATCGCCAGCATCGTCGATGCGGTGAGCAACCCGATTATGGGCTTTATCAGCGACAATCTGCACCGGACGAAAATCGGACGGAGGTTCGGGCGCCGCAGATTTTTCATTCTGATCGGGATTCCGTTAATGATCGTCTACCCGTTAATGTGGGTGAACGGCTTCGGCTACTGGTATTATTTGGTGACGTACATTTTGTTCGAACTGATCTATACGTCGATCATGGTTCCGTACGAATCTTTGGCGGCAGAGATGACCAAGGATTTTGGCGCGCGCTCCAGATTGACCGGCTTTAAAGCGATTTTCGGTAAAATTGCCAACTTCGCCGCCGCGTTCATTCCAGGCCGATTCATTGCTATGTACGGCAAAGATTCGCCGACTCCATTTTTGTACACAGGGATCGTATTTGCGGTCATTCTGGTGATTGCGATGATCTTCTTGTACAAGTATTCGTGGGAACGTTCCGCGAAGGAAATGGAAGAAGAGCTTAAGAACGAGCCCGAGCTCGGCTTTGTAAATGCGATGAAGAAGCTGTTTATCGATATCACCTCCACCTTCCGGGTCAGAAGCTTCCGCCATCATCTTGGCATGTATCTGGGAGGCTTCTCGGCAGAATGGTTATTCACATCGGCTTTCACGTATTTCATCGTCTTTTCGCTGCACCAAAGCTCCGAGCATGTGTCCAATCTATCGAGCTTCAACTCGGTCATTCAATTGATCGCAACGTACTTATTTATCGGCTACTGCGTGAAAAAAGGGTTCTCAAAGCCCTACATTATGGCCATTTCCATCGTGCTGCTCGCGGTGCTCGGCTACTTCGCGATTTACCTGATTCATCCGTCTAACATGACGCTGTGGCTGTATGTCATTACGTTAGTGATGGGCTTCGGTACCGGAGGGGTTTATTACATCCCTTGGAATCAGTATACATTCATGGCGGATGTGGATGAGGCATTGACCGGCCGCAGAAGAGAAGGGATTTATGCCGGTGTCATGACGTTTGCCGGTAAAATGGTGAGAGCGGTCGTCGTCTTCCTGCTCGGCTGGGTCTTGCAGCAGTACGGCTTCGTTTCCAAGCAGGCTGTACAGCCGCTGTCGGCAGAGCATGCCATCGTTGGTGTATTGATTGTCGGAACGATTGTACTGGGGATCGCAGGGATTATTGCTTCTGTGATGTTCAAGCTGAATGTAGAATCTCATAAAGTGCTGGTTAAAGAAATTGATCGCCTCAAAGAAGGCGGATCCATGGCGGATGCGGATACCGAATCCCGCGCCGTATTTGAAAAGCTGACCGGCTTCCGGTATGAGCAATGCTGGGGCAACAATAATGTCGGCTATAAAGATAAAACAGGCACCAAGGTCGGGGCGAGCGTGTAGGCCGCACCAGCCTGATGCCATAGAAAAAAAGACTGTCCTTTCGGGATTATGTTCCGGGAGGGCAGTTTTTTTTGCAATTTTGCCTGTAAACAAAGGTCCCGCTTTGAGAGATGTTCCTCACGCACCCCACAACCCTATTGACAAAAGACCCGGAACGGTTGTATTATCCAGATATAGCTAATTTGAACGTTTGTTCAAAACAATCGTTCAAAACAATTGTTCAACTTCCATCTGGTTATATTATCTAAGGATGGCACAGGTATACATAACACCAATAATTAATCGCAATTACAAATAACGCGGATGTTTAACAAAGGGAGGAATGACATGAAACAGGACCAGAAGGATGTTAAATTAAAAATTTTGGACGCGGCCAAGAGACTGTTCGCGCGCAAAGGCTTCGACGGAACCACCGTCAGACAAATATGCGATGAGGCCGGGGTGGCCCTGGCGTTAGTATCTTACCATTTCGGCGGCAAAGAAAATGTGTATTACGCTTTGTTCGAAACGTTCACGCCGCAATTCGCGCAGACGACCTATGATCTGAAGGACCCGGAGGCGGACCTGCGAAGCTTTATCCGCGATTTCGTCGAATTTCGGATCGCCGAGCCGGAGCTCATCAATATGCTTCAGCAGGAAGTCATGATGCAAAGTCCGCGGCTGGAGAAGGTTCAGTCCATCGTGTACTCGATATGGATGCAGCTGAGGCTTATTCTGGATGCCGGACGCAAGATGGGCCGGTTTGACTACGAATCGTTGACGCATACGATGCATTTTATATTCGGTACGCTGATTTTCTCCAGGGTCAGCCCGTTTCTGGAGCCTGTATTTGCCTCGGATTCGGCACATGGCAAGGAGGAGAGCCTGGAAGCCGTCGTAGGGTATACGACGCGATTTATTTTTAACGGATTGCAGTGCAAGGATCAGTAGACAGTCAAGTATAGAGAGAAAAGCATCATGTGGGAGGAGAAAGGAATATGAAACGGAATACAGCGGTAATAGCAGTGGTAGCTTTGGCCATAGCATTAGGCAGCGGAGGCTATATGCTGGCTGCGGAAGGGAAGGATGCGGTGACTTTGGCCGCAGGCAAGAAGGCAAGCATCGTCACCGCAGAGCAGGTGAACGTATCCTTCCAGGGGGTCGGCGGCAAGATTATCGATCTGCCGGTTCAGGAAGAGCAGCGGGTAACCAAAGGAACGGTGCTGCTGGCACTCGACCCTACCGATATCGATTTGCAGCTGCAGAAGGCGCAGGCGGATATTGAGGTGACGACCCTGAAGCTCAAGCAGACGGAGGACGGACTTCAAGTTGCCCAGGAAAAACTGAATAACGCCCTGAAGCAAGCCCAAATCGGTGTTGCCCAGGCGCAGACCTCTCAGGAGCAGGTTCATGAGGGGGCTCGTTCGGAGGATATTGAGAGACAGAAGCTCGCGGTTGCAGCGGCGGAGGAATCGTACAATCACGCGTTAAAGCTCTACAATCAATTGTTGAATATGGAAGAGACATATGATAATAATCCATACTCCTACAAGGATCACCGGGACGCTTTGGAAAATGCGCGAAGCCAGTTGGCTGCGCTGCAAAACGCACGTGATCAGCAGAATGCGGCGTTGAACAAAATGCTGAACGGCGCGACGGAGCAGGAGAGGCAGCAGGCAGCCCTCGTTACGGATAAAGCACAGGCCATCCTGGAGCAAAATCAGCTGGGGCAGGAGGATATCAACAACCAGCGGATCGGTCTGGATGCACTGGCCAAGCAGCTGGAGCAGCAAAATATATTATTGCAATCTCTCCAAATCCAGAAAGAAAGAATGACCTTGAAATCGCCGGTAGACGGTAAAGTGGTCAAGATCGTCCCGAAGGTGGGAGAGAACGTAGGTTCGGGTACTCCTGTCATAATTGTAGAAACCGAGAAGCTGTACTTTGATATGTATGTCGATGAGCAGCAGGTAAGCAGGCTGAAGCCGGATATGACGGTACCGGTACATTTTGCCGCTTTACCTGATCAAGTCCAAGGACGCGTGCAATATATTACTGCGGCACCGCAATTTGCAAGCTTAAGAATGACTCGCGAGAAAGGAACGGCCGATCTCAACACCTTCCAGGTGCGAATCAATGTGGATCGAACAGATAAGCTGCTGCCGGGCATGACTGCGGAGGTGCGTGTTGATGAGATCCCAGCTCGATGAATGGCGTATAGCACTCACCGGCAAATTCGTTCCCGCCATACTGATCGCTCCCTTAATCGTAGCGGCATTGTTCGGCTACATGTTCCAGAACAGCCAGATCAATGAGGCGCCGATTGCCGTAGTCGATGAAGATAACAGCATTTACAGCAGGCAGTTCACGGAGAAGGTGAACGCCTCCCAGTACATGCAGGTGACGGATGTATTTCATCAGGCGATGCAGCCTGACACCTTATTGGCGAACGAAAAGTACATGGCCGTTATTTATCTGCCCCGGGGGATGGAGCAGCTCCGTTATCAAGGCAAGCAGGTCAATATCGGCGTGTTGATCGACAATTCAATGCCCTCTGCGGTAGGGAATCTTCGTAACGGGATTCAGGAGCTTATCACGATTGAAAATATGACCTTGTCCGTAGGCAAGCTGAAGGTTATGGGGTTAAGTGATGAAGCGGCTGCAGGCATCGTAGCGCCGTTATCGATGCAGCAAAGGCTGCTGTATAACCCGACATCGGATTTTATAGGCTTCATGGTTATCGGCTTTGTCAATGTAGTCGCGTTGGGGATTACCGCCATAGCAGCGGCATCCATTGTTCCGCGATTAAGAGTGGAAGGGAAGCTTCTGCAGGAGCTGGATCATCCGATTGGACTATGGCTGCGGGTCGTACCTTATGCGGTCATCTCCTGCATCAGTCTCCTGCTCGCTATAGGGCTGTTGAAGCAGCTCGGGGGACTCCGGTTCGCGGGAAGCGCCATAGAATTCATAGTTCCGCTGCTGCTCTACACACTGACCGTATCCTGGATGGGCATGCTTGTCGGATGGTCCGCAGCCGATCCTTCGAAGGTCGCGCTTCGCACCTACGCCATCGTATATCCCTCCTTCATGCTGTCAGGGGTACAGGTAGCGCCGATTGTTTTCCCGTATCCGATCCAGGTGATCAGCCATATGCTCCCTTTGACCTGGCTGTTCAAATTGTTAAGGGGGATGGGCTATCGTGGCGGCAGTATAGCCTACTTTTCAGCTGAGCTTGGTGTGTTTTTATTGATGATCGGCGTTTTGTCTCTGGGCATCGGGCTGATGATGTTCTGGGAAAACCGCAAGTTGAAAGTGAATACGCGATTGGAGGAAGTTGCAGCATGAGAATAAATACGAAAAAAACGTCCTTATCGATACTTATGAGTGTATGTTTAATGACAACGGCCCAGGCAGCATGGGCTGACACGGTGGTCCCATCCGCAGCGATGGCAGAAGCGACAGCGCAGGGTACTAGCATCGTCGCCACGCCTTCTTACAAACTGAACGATAGCTTGAGTGTAGAAATAAAAAGCTTATTGAATGAATCCTCCTCGGACGGAGTCAAGATTGCGGCCGTGATCAGAATGAAAAGCAGCGCAGGGAAAGTCGTCAAAATTCCGGATTTGGATCTGCGGGCACGAACGGCGGAAGGCGATGAATATACACTGCAGGCCAGTGTGTTGAATGCCCACGCGATCCGTCCGAATACAACGGAAGAATTAAACTACTTCGTCACCGTTGACCGGAAAGAAGCGGTAAGCTTGTCTGAGCTTGTCTGGCTGTCTGTCGATTGGTACTCCTTTCCCAAGACCGAGACCGAAGTGCTGACCGTCCCCGTAACGGGTCTTAGCTGGGACGGGCCGTTGTCCCAATTGACGCAGCCTGAGTATATAAAAGCCTGGGGACAGTCGTTTCAGATTCCTGCAATCGATTCCCCTCTGTTCTACACACCAGTAGCTGTAAGCACTGAAAATACGCAGCAGGGAACCATGACCTCCGTCAAGCTGCTGGTGCAGAACCGTTCAGCCAAAAAAGAGACGCTTCCGGAGTTCAGCTTGGACGGCCGGGCTGTTAACGCTTCAGGTACGGACGCTTCCGTCTTCGCCGGCAAAAGGGTAGAGCAGAGCGCCATCTCTCTCGACCCTCAGGAGCAGCGATATATTCACTACGCTATCCCGACCGATAAGAACACGGTGCTGAGCAGCCTGAATCTAGTGACGAACGAGACGTTCAAGCAGCTGGATGCCAAGGGCAATCCGACCGTCATTCCTTATTCTATCGGGAGATTGACCATTACGATGCCGAATGCAGGACAATCGGATATTGCTATTGAAGGAGCTCCATACGAGTACAACACGCCTTTCCGATTCGATACGAATACGGATGCGATCGATTCGAATATGGACGTCTCTCTGGTAGAGCTTCATATGCACGAGAATGAAGGCGAAGGCTATCAGACGGTGATAGGGAAGTATAAGCTGACGAACCACAGCGATCAGCCTCTGCCGATTCCGGTGTTCCAGACCAAATTAATCACCGAAAACGGACAGACCTATTCGGGCAGCCGTCAAAGCACGACGACGCAGGAGATCATGCCGAATACTTCTTACGTGATCAGCTATTCGTATATCATGCCTTCCGAGCTGAAGGACCAAAATTTCATTCTGAAAATCGTAGATACGAAAACGGCGGCGCCGGTTTCGACAACACTCGGAGCCTATCGGCTGGCCCTTCAGCCGAATTCGCTGAATGAGGAAATGCTGACCTTCTACCCGTTCAAGGTGAAGGTGAATCTATGGCAGCTTTCAGCTAAAGCGAATTTGTCATCGGCGGCAGCGCCTAGTCCGACAACCTATTCCTATAAACTAAAGCTGGATCTCGATATTGAACGTCAGGAGCAGGTCATCGTAGACCAGAACTTCTCGAAGATGTCGCTGGAGCTTGTAGATCCTACCGGACGCCTCTTATCCGTCAAAACGCTAAGCTTTACCGGCGTCAACCGGCTTGTCAGCGGAACGCAATTCATTCAGTTCGATAACTTGAAAACCGACGAACAGGAATACCCTCTGACGGTAAACGTCTACGAAACCATCACGACGCCAACAGGCGAAGCCAAGCGGCTCGTGGCATCCTTTAAGGAATAAGTGAGAACCCCACTCGAAGTGGGGCCCAGGGTGTGGGGAAACTGGTTTTAAGTGAAGCCTCGGTATTCATATCAAGCTAAAAAAATGACATTCGAACCATTCAGGCTCGGATGTCATTTTTATTATAGCGGGAAGGGAAGGATTACTTCCAGTCTTAACTCCCGCTTTTATAACCAAGTCCTAAAGAGATGGTACGGGTTGTGTCCAAGACGGCGGCAATCCATTCTTCTTGAGCCGGCACCATGCGATCGGTTGGGCCAATGGTGCTGATGGAGGCTATGACTTGTCCCGAAGCGTCGAAGATAGGGGCTGCAATTCCGGTCACGCCGACATTGCGGAGGTTGGAGCTCATCTCGTAGCCTTTAGCGCGAATCTGACTCAGTCGTTCCTTAATATCCGCAGGATTTTTCAAGGAATACTGCGTAAAGGTGCGAAGCTCCTCGCTCAGTACACCGTCAATAAAGGATTCCGCCTGAAAAGCGAGAATCGACCTCGAAGCGGAGGTGGCGTAAAGAGGGAAACGGCGGTAGACTTCAATATCAAAGCGTATCGGATATTGCGAATCGATTTTATCAACATAAATGGCATCGGTGCCGTCAATGACGCACAGACACACCAATTCCTTGGTCGTAGAAGCCAGACGATGCATATGCGGGCGCGCAAACTCCACCATGTTATGGTCCTTGAGCACTTTATTGCCAAGCTCCAGGAGAGTATAGCCCAAGGCATACTGCTTGTTCGACGGATTTTGCCGGATCAGTCCTTCGCTTTCCAAAGTAATAAGAAGCTTGTGGACGGCACCCTTGGACAGGCCCAGCCGTTTGCTGAGATCCGTAACCCCCAGCTCTTTGGGCGAATCGAGGAACAGCTTGAGTAAGCGGCAGCTGTTTTTGACGGAAGACAAATACGTTTCCATAGAATTCCTTCTCCCTTTGACAAGTACGAAAATATTGGTATTTTATCACAATCGTTGTCATTTTCCTAGTACAAAAATTGAATATTAACAATTGCGCAAAATTTTAAATCATGCTAGAATTTATCCATGGTTCACATATAGTATACAATGTTCACATATGGTGAACAAGTGGTCGGAGCTGTATTTTTAAAAAAATGGTTTTGGAAAGGCGTTTGCTGCAACGGCTGATCGTTCGGGCTGCTGGTCCAGTAAATTCCTATACCATATAATCAGCTATCAAAAAGGGAGGATCTACATCAATGAAAAAAAAGACAATCTCTGTATTATCCGCCGTCGTTCTATTAGGCAGCGTATTGGCGGGCTGCGGCTCCTCGACGGATAAAGCGGCGAAGCCGGCTCCGGCGGCAGAAGGAAAAGCGGGCGAAGGCGCACTAACCCCGGAAAAGCAGCTGGTAGTGGCAGGTAATGGCGCAACGGTTGAGCAGTTGATGAAAGACGAGATTTTCAAGAAATTCAATGAAAAATATCCTGATGTGAAGCTGACCTATGTATCGGGCGTTTCCACCGAGATTGTCGCTAAAGCGAAAGCGCAGAAAGCGTCTCCACAAATGGACGTCACGATTATTGAGGGCGGGGAGCAGGAAGCAGGCCGTGTAGAAGGGCTCTGGGACACGCTGAACGACAAGGACATTCCTAGCATGAAGAAAGTGATCGAGGATCTGAAGACGAAGGACAACAGCGGGGTCGCCGTTAACTTTACTCCGATGGGCATTTCGTATAACGAGGCCATGGTGAAAGAGAAGAACCTGCCGGTTCCAACATCCTGGAATGACCTGGCTCGTCCCGAAATGAAAGGAAACCTGACCATTTCCGAGATTTCGAGCAACTTCGGACGTTCTACCCTCATTATGCTGGCTTACGCCAACGGCGGGAACGAGAAAAATATGGATGCAGGCTTCGCCAAAATGAAAACGATCGCAAGCTACATGCCTACCTTTGCCAAGAGTGCGGCTCAGCTGCAGCAAAACCTGCAAAACAAGAGTGCAGCCTACACCACCTGGACCATGGCGCGCAGCCTTGTGCAGAAGGATGCGGGAATGGAGCTGAAATTCGTCGTTCCTAAAGAGGGCGCGAACCTGGTGCCTAACGTAGCAACGATCGTCAAAGGCGCGAAAAACCCGAATGCAGCGAAGCTGTTCGTAGAATTCCTGCTGTCGGATGAAGTTCAGAAAATGTATGCCAGCAAGCTGTACTATAACCCTGCGACGAATGTGAAGCTGCCGGATGATACGGCGAAGCTGCTTGATTTCGACCGCAGCAAGGTCGTGAAGTTTGATCTGGAAACCGTAGGCGCCAAAACACCGGAATGGATTGACCGATTCAACAAAGAGATTGCACCCAATGTAGGAAAATAGGTGAGAGAACGTGGCAAAAACTTACGATGTAGAGCTTCATGGGATACGCAAAACGTTTGGTTCGAATATAGTTGTTGATAACTTTGATTTGCAAATTGAGCAGGGAGAATGCATCTCCTTTCTCGGCCCGTCCGGGTGCGGCAAGACGACGACACTGAACATGATCGCGGGATTCCTCGATCCGGATCAGGGGGAGCTGATCGTCAAAGGCAAACGGATGAACGGCGTCCCGGCTAACAAAAGGGATCTGGGAATGGTGTTTCAGACCTATTCGCTGTTCCCTCATATGACTGTTGCCGATAATGTAGCTTACGGTTTGAAGCTCCGCAAGGTGCCGAAAGCTGAGATCGCTTCCAGAGTCGCCCGCGTGCTGGAGCTGGTGAAGCTGCCCCATGTAGCGGACCGTTATCCAAAGCAGCTGTCCGGCGGCCAGCGCCAGCGTATCGCCATAGCGCGGGCGCTCGTTACGGAGCCGTCGCTGCTGCTTCTGGATGAGCCTCTCAGCAATCTGGATGCCAAGCTGAGAGAAGAGCTCAGGGATGAACTGAAGCGGCTTCACCAGGAAACGGGAGTGACGACGATTTTCGTTACCCACGATCAAGAGGAAGCGCTGTATTTATCCGACCGCATCGTCGTGCTGGATCACGGGAAGGTCGAGCAGATCGGCACCCCTTGGGAAATCTACAACGAGCCGGCAAGTGAGTTCGTTCATACGTTTATTGGCAAATCGAACCGGATGACCGGGAAAGTAACCGGCTTCTCGGATAACAAGCTTGTTCTGGAAGCGGGCGCCTCCGGCGGAGCCTTTGAGCTGAAGGCGAACCCGAGAGGGAGAAGCTTTACGGCTGGAAATGCCGTATCGATCTATATCCGTCCGGAGAAGCTCATGCTGGCCATGGATGACGAAGCTTCCGCCGATCTTCAACGGAATTCGGAATATGCTCATGGGGAAGCAACCGTTAAGCAGCTGTCCTTCCTGGGCTCCTTTGTAGAGTGTGAGGTGACTCTGGGCAGCGAAACCTTGATGGTCCGCATACAATCGGCTGCTCAGCAGGGCAAGCTTCAACCGGGACAGCGGGTAGTGCTGTACTGGAATCCGGAGGACGTGTTCGTCTTTCCCGGAAAGGAGCGATAAATGATGGCGGGATCATCTGCTCCATCTAAGGGATCGCTTCGCTCGGCGCTCCTGCTGCTGGCACCGGGACTAATCGTGCTTCTGGGCGCATTCCTGCTCCCGATGCTGTATATTTTTTTGCAGAGCGTTCAGGATGAGCATCAGCAGTTCACATTGAAAAACTACTTATTGTTCGTCCAGGACCCGTATTATATCGGGGTGTTATGGCGGACGATCCGGCTCAGCCTGTACACCGTTATCGTCTCTCTGCTATTGGCTTATCCGGTTGCCATGTTTATGGCGAGAACCAGCGGAAGGCTGCGGGGGATCGTCACCTTTCTTATCATTTCCCCGCATTTGATCAGCGTCGTCATCCGGAATTTCGGATGGGTCGTCATTCTGGGGGAAAAGGGCTGGATTAACACGACGCTGCTGCAGCTCGGAATCATCGATAAGCCGCTCCGTCTGCTCTACAACGAGCTGGGAGTCGTAATCGGCTTGACGGATTCGTTCGTCGTCTACATGGTGCTGTCGATTGCAACAAGTTTGTACGCCATCGATTCCTCGCTGTATAAAGCGGCCGGGATCCTGGGCGCTTCGCGGATGCGTTCCTTCTTCACGATCACGCTTCCGCTCAGCTTGCCGGGGATGATCGCGGGAATTACGCTCGTGTTCAGCCTATCGATGAGTGCGTTCGTTACTCCGGCTTTGATGGGGGGAACGGCCGTCAAGGTGCTGCCGGTCATCGCCTACGAGAAAATTATGGCTACGTTGAACTGGCCGCTTGGTGCTGCCTTATCCTTCCTGCTGCTGGCATCGACGTACGCGCTGGTTACGCTGTTCACCAGAATCATCGAAACGAAACGGTATAAAGAGGTGTTCTCATCATGATGCGGCGATTTCCATTGTTAGGCCTTATAACGTTCCTCGTGGTTTTGTTCGTCATTTCGCCGCTTCTGGTCGTTATACCGGTTTCGCTTACTTCCAAGAATGTATTGTCGTTTCCACCGCAGGGATTTTCGTTCAAATGGTATGCGAAAATTGCCGACAGGCCTGAATTTATCGATGCCTTCATCTTCAGCCTGGAGCTTGCGGCCATTACAGCCGTACTGGCTACCCTGGTGGGAATACTGGGCGCTCTCGCGATCCATAAATACCATTTCCGGGGCAAAAAGTTCATCCACGCGCTGATGCTGTCCCCTTTAACGATTCCTTCGTTAATTATAGGGATTGCGGCGCTGTTGTTCTTTACCCGCATCGCCATTGCGGGAACGTTCTGGGGACTGCTGGCTACGCATGTGCTGATCTCGGTTCCGTTCGTTATCCGGCTGACCTTGACAGGACTCAGCGCATACGATTACACGCTGGAAAGGGCGGCCTACATTCTGGGAGCCAAGCCCGGGCAAGTGTTCCGGGATATTACGCTCCCGTTGCTGAAGCCGGCGCTGATCTCGGGGTTTATCTTCTCGTTCTTGACCTCGTTCGATAACGTAACGGTGTCCTTGTTCCTGGTATCCCCGCAGATGACGACGCTGCCCCTGGCGATTTTCAGCTATATGCAGGAAACCTTGGACCCGTTGGTGGCCTCGATTTCCTCGGTCGTTATTTTGTTAAGCCTGGTATTTATTTTGATCCTCGAATTTGTGTATGGGTTGGACCGGTTGTTTGGCTCCAATTCCCAGGCGCACTAACCGAGGTCTGGAGGATTTAAGGAAAGGTTATGGAGAGCGATGTCATTACTTGCTAGAATAGAAAGCTATATGCCGGAGCTGCTCGAGCTGCTCGAGGCGTGTGTGAACATGGACTCGCCCTCGAAAAGTAAATCGCACAATGACCGGATGGCGGATTGGTTTACCGCAGCGGCACACAAGCTGCTCGACGCCAACGTGCTGAGGCTGGCTCACGAAGAGGCGGGGGACCGTCTGCTGATCGAAGTCGGGCAGGGCACGAAGCGGATTCTGCTTGTAGGCCACTACGATACGGTATGGCCTGCAGGAGAAGCGGCGAAACGGCCGTTCGCCATCCGCGACGGCCGGGCGTACGGCCCGGGCGTGTACGATATGAAGTGCGGCGTGCTGCAGGCGATGTACGCCATGAAGGCGCTGCAGGACAGCGGAGCCTGGCCTGCGGACACGCGCGTGTCGCTGTTTCTCAACAGCGACGAAGAGATCGGCAGCCCGACGTCGCGCGGGCTGATTGAGCAGCTCGCGCGCGAATCGAGCGCGGCGCTCGTGCTGGAGCCGCCCATGGCCCCCATGGGCGCGCTCAAAACCGCCCGCAAGGGAAGCGGGCGGTACAAGCTCGAAGTGCGCGGAATCTCCGCGCACGCGGGGGTGGCACCGGATCGCGGAGTGTCTGCGATCCAGGAGCTGGCGCTGCAGATCCAGCGCCTGCACGCGATGTCCGACCCGGCGGTCGGCACGAACGTCAACGTCGGCCTCATCCGCGGAGGCATCGGCACCAATGTGGTGGCCGATTACGCGGAAGCGGAGATCGACGTTCGCGTGCCGTCGGCTGCGGAGGCCGAGCGCGTGCATGCCGAGCTGATGGCGCTGAAGGCGCATCATCCGCAGGCTCAGATCGCCATCAGCGGCCGCATGATGAGGCCGCCTATGGAGCGCACGCCGGCCAGCGCGAGGCTCTTCGAGCTGGCGCAGCGGATTGCCGCCGAGGAGCTGGGATTGTCCCTGACCGAGATGGCAACCGGAGGTGTCAGCGACGGCAATTTCACCGCAGCCAGCGGCATTCCGACGCTGGATGGCCTTGGCGCCAGCGGGGATTTCGCCCATGCGCCCGGGGAATATGTGACGATAGCCGATATTCCCGCCAGGACGCTGCTGCTGGCCCGCTTGATCGAGGTAATATAGCAGAAGTTCCTATATGAAAACAAGCCTGCTCTCCGATTCGATATCATCGGAGGGCAGGCTTATATTTATTAGGGAATGGTGCAGCTGTTGCTGCTCCTCGTGAAAGCTATCCATGGGCTGTTAAGTCGGCTTAACCAACATGAAAACAAACAACACAATGCTCAGAACAGTAATAACAAGCTGTATTCGATTAAGGGCGGACACTTGAAGCTGCAGCGGTTCCGACAGCATCTCCTGATCCTTAAGTAAGGGCTGGTCCAGCATTTCCCTTAATTTCCCTTGCTTCGGTCTGATGACGGCAAACATCAGGATTTGAATAATCACGTACAGCACTAAGGAGCCGATAATCCATAAATCGAGAAAACGTACCGGTGACAAAGCGACTAGAACAACCCCGCTGATTACAGCAATGCTTCCTCCGATATTGGGGAATAAATTAAGCATCGCCCCTAACCTCAGCGATTGCTTCAGCTCGCCTACTGACTGCCTTTTACGGTACAGCACATGAATAAAATACGTCGGTCCAATCCCGATGATCGCTGACAGGACATGCAGCAACACTAACCACTTCAACAACCATACCTCCTAAGAACGAAAGTGAATCCTTTTTTACTATACATGGTTGAAGCGTGGTATAGATACATTAAAAACAATAATTGGATATTAAATTTTCTTTATACATTTTTTTCCTAATGCTTCCTGGCCTTATTTTTTGCTGTTTTTGCCGGCTTGTAATGCTGCAATCTGGCAGATTGTGCTGAACGAACCGTTGAAGCAGAACGCTTCGATTTTCTGCTACTTCCTGCTGTGGTAGAGGAGGCATTGGAAGATATGTTTAATGTCCTCGTATCCTGGTCGTAAGTAAGCTTCCATTTTTTCCTGGGCGTGAGTCCCATCGCTTTGATGTTTGAAGCACTCATGCTAAAGGCTTCATCCAGCTCGTTTTCCGGTACAACGACTTTGAGCTTCTTATTTACCGCCCCCCGGCTCAATGTAATGGCGCTGCCGACGGCATGATCCGGAATCCCCAGCCAGCTTAGTAAGACGTACCCGATCGTAATCACTTCGTCCTTGTTCCTTCGTGAATCGAGAAGCAAGGTCGCTTGTGCGCTGCTGGTGTTTAGACGCTGCATTTGCAATGTTTTTGTTTCTTCATTGTAAGTCAACTGAACACGGTCCCCATGCTGTAAACCGAACGTTCGGGCCGTCTCGGCACTCATTTCCAAATAGTTAAAGGCACATTCATTTCCCTGCTCCTGAACCATCGTGATCTGACTGGAGACATTGCCTCGTTTGACCGTAATGCTCTCTCGATCCGGGATAAGACGAAGATCGTTCGGCCATCCGCCGGCGCAATCCAACACGAGAATGATTCTGTCGTTCTCCATTTCTGCCCATACATTCACGTCCACGATACCCCTCGCCACGGTCTCCACTCCTTTTGGTCAAGCATAATAGCTTGCTGTCTGTCACTACACACGTGGTGTAGAATATGTCCATCCGTCCTGTAATGCTTGTATGGTTGTACCGAAGAAGAGAGAAATCAGCACATACTGCGCACAGTTGAAGTTGGGAAGGGAACAAGGTATACTCGGACATATTTGAGGCGATGCTTTAGTTTTTCATTAAATGAAGGAGAGGGAAGGGAAAGCTGTTGGATAAAGCACATATATTGCTAAGAGCTGCTGAGGACGTACGAAAAGAGCTGGAGTCGGACTCTAGCGGACATGATTGGTGGCACATCGAGAGGGTAACCCGCCTGGCCCGCTATATAGCCGAAAGAGAGCAGGCCGATCCGTTCCTTTTTGAGCTGGCAGCACTGCTGCATGATCTTGCCGATGAGAAGCTGAACCCGTCTGCGGATGCGGGAATGAGCAAGGTACGGAACCTTCTCGCCTCCTATGAAGTCGATACTGAGACTGAGTCGCATGTTCTGGAAATTGTCGGGACGATGTCCTTCAAAGGAGGACACAATCCGCCTGTACGAACCAAGGAAGCTCAGGTCGTTCAGGATGCGGACCGCATTGATGCGTTGGGAGCCATCGGGGTAGCGCGAACGTTTGCCTACGCAGGCTGGAAGGGCAGCTTGATCTACGATCCGGAAAATCCGCCACGTAAGGAGCTGACTTATGAGCAATACCGGAATGGACGGTCGACGGCCATCAATCATTTTTACGAAAAGCTGCTGAAGCTCTCCGACCTGATGAATACCGAGACCGGACGGCGGATTGCCAGAAGCAGACATCGGTATATGGAGTCCTTTTTGGAGCAGTTTTATCTGGAATGGGACGGAAAGGACATCTAGTGTCTATATTTGTGTCATAAAAAGAACATTTTCCACAAAATGACATTTGTTTCGTCTTTTTCTATAAAAAAGCCGTGTGTCTGAGTTTATTTGCAAAGTACAGGCACGTATAGGCTGCCGCCCACATAAAAATAATACTGATCTCTTGAAGCGGAGCCAGTAACCTCATGTTCCGCACAACTTGTAGGGGGTGGCAGCTATGCCCGGCTTCTTTTCCGCAATAGCCTTGTTCATTAAAGAGTTAATGCTCCTCGTTTCCTACGTCAAAAACAATGCGTTTCCCCAACCCTTGACAGAGGATGAAGAAGAAAAGCATCTTCGATTGATGTCCCAGGGAAACCAACATTCCCGAAATTTGCTTATTGAACATAATTTAAGGCTTGTCGCGCACATCGTCAAAAAATTCGACAATACCGGAGAAGATCTGGAGGACCTGATCTCCATCGGCACCATTGGTCTGATTAAGGCGATCGAATCGTTTTCACCGGATAAGGGCACGAAATTGGCGACCTTCGCTGCGAGATGTATCGAGAATGAGATCCTTATGCACTTGCGTTCGCTGAAGAAGACGCGCAAGGACGTATCCCTTCACGACCCCATCGGTACGGACAAGGAGGGGAATGAGATTACCCTCATCGATATCCTCGGCACAGAAGCCGACGATGTCGTAGATAAAGTGCAGCTGAAGATCGAGAAGTCAAAGATATATAAGAATTTGGATATATTGGATGACCGCGAGAAGGAAGTCGTCGTTGGGCGATTCGGGCTCGAGCATGGCGGGGAAGAGCGGACTCAGCGGGAGATTGCGAAGGAATTGGGGATTTCGCGCAGCTATGTGTCACGAATTGAAAAAAGAGCGCTTATGAAGCTGTATCATGAGTTTTATAAGGCGAAGCGGTAAAGGGAAGGGGCCTGCCTGGATGGCAGGCCTTTATTCATTTTTCTAAGAGCTGCTTAAAGCTCAGTATGATAGAGAGCTTCGGCCAGCAACACGATAACTAAAGCCTGTCCATAAGCAGTTGGCGCAAAGACGATCTTTTTATAATCTTCCTTATGTTCGCAGATTGGAGTCCCGGCGGAGACATTTAATACTGTACCATCTTCCGAGATGTTCTCCAACACGGCCGCAACCGCTTTACGGCACGACGACAGGTAACTGGAATCGAGGAGACCCAGACGAATTCCCTTGAGGATCCCGGCTGTTATTGCAGCCGATCCGGATACTTCCGTATAGCTATCCTGATCGTCAAGCAGGGTGTGCCAAAGTCCGTTTTCATCTTGGAGTTCAACCAATTTATCCACTTGAGCCTTATAAACACTGAAAATATGGTCACGAGACTCTTTGGATAAGGAATCCTGCATCAGTTCAAGAAACTCGGGAGCGGCCAATGTAAACCAACTGTTCCCACGGCACCAGTGAGCTTCACTGAAATTGTTTTCATTTTTGAAATCGTAGCCATGGAAGAACAAGGAATTACCAGGATTAAAGATATGTTTAATATGAAGCTCAAACTGATAGGTCGCTTCGTTCATCCATGACAGATTATTATATTTTTTGCCCATCTTGGCGATAAACAGCACAACCATAAACAAAGTGTCAATCCAAATTTCCTGATCGTGCAGGTTTAACTCAAATTTCGAAGTATTACCGGAGGTTACATGCTGAATCCCGTTTTCCTTGGTGCGGGGACATTCATTTTCAACCCAATGCATCCATTCCAAAGCGAGTTTCTCAATGTCCGGCAGGTCCATCAGGGTAAGTAGCGGCGCGGTCGTATTCACATTCTTTAGGGGGAGTCCGCGTTCGATCTGTTCTCTCGACCACTTTACAAAGAAGTTTTGGATTCCGTCATAGCCTTCTTGATTTGTGAGTTTATTTAGGCCATATAAGCCGATGCCCTGCGGCCAGTCCCATTCGTCAATTCCAAAGTCGCGCGGAAAGTAGCCCAGGGCTTTTCCCTCGTCGGTCAATTCCTTTAAATGTCCTTCGTTATCAGGTCTTTTTAAATGCATCAGTTGATTGATGACTTTCTTCAATCCGGAATGTAAGGCTTCTTGCATGGTCGTTGCTCCTTTTTTGTTTTTATTTGTTATAAATATAAATAACAGATAATCAAATACATATCAACAAAAAAACAGGTTTCATATGTCATTTTACCGCCTTTATTCCTTTTGAGCAATGAAAAAGTAAATAGTTCGCTATAGCTATCCCCAATTGTAAAAGAAGGTACATAAACCGGTACGGACAAAATCTCTTATCCTCGAAGGTTCGGAGCTGATAGACTATTGGCATCCCTTCAATTAATATGTATACTAGTATTACTAGTATGTGATTAAAAGGAGGGCTCGAGGATGAAAATGGTTTTTAGGTGGTACGGTGAAGGCAATGATACCGTCACATTATCCCAAATAAAGCAAATCCCCGGCGTGGAAGGTATTGTATGGGCACTTCATGATGTGCCGGCGGGTGAAGAATGGCCGATGGATAAAATTCTGGAATATAAGAATAAAGCCGATGCCTATGGATTTCATCTAGAGGTTGTGGAAAGCGTAAACGTACATGAGGATATTAAACTGGGATTGCCTTCCCGCGACCGATACATTGAGAATTACAAGCGGACCATTGAGAAGCTTGCCAAGGTTGGAGCCAAGGTTATTTGTTATAACTTTATGCCGGTCTTTGATTGGATACGCACCGATCTGTTCAAGGAGCTGGAAGACGGTTCGACGGCGCTTTTTTATGAAAAGGCCAAGGTGGCCAATATGGATCCGATGGAGCTTGTTCAGAAAATCAATGAAAACCCTAATTTTACAATGCCCGGCTGGGAGCCGGAGCGGCTCAAGCATCTTACTTCTTTGTTCGAGGCTTACAAGCAGGTCACGGAAGAAGATTTATGGAATCATCTTCAATATTTTTTGGAACAAATCATTCCTGTGTGCGAAGCGAACGACATCCGCATGGCTATTCATCCGGATGATCCGCCTTGGCCGATCTTCGGTTTGCCGCGCATTATGACGAGCCAGGTTAATATCCGAAGACTTCTCAAGCTGGTCGATAGTCCGTACAACGGAGTGACCTTGTGCAGCGGATCGCTGGGGGCCAACCCGGATAACGACATCCCGGCTATGGTTAGAGAGTTTGCGGGGCGCATTCCTTTTGCCCATATCCGTAACGTCCGAGTCTATGACAACGGTGATTTTATTGAGACGTCGCATCGTGCCCAGGACGGCACCGTAGATATTTGCGGCATTGTGAAGGCTTACTACGATACGGGCTTTACCGGGTATGCAAGACCGGATCACGGAAGACATATATGGGATGAACAATGTCGTGCAGGCTACGGACTTTATGACCGCGCACTTGGCATTATGTACTTGTGGGGCTTGTGGGATTCATTAGCAAATCTAGCCAAGGAGGCAAAAGCATGATTACGCTAAACGATAATTTAAAAGGGAAAGTCGCTGTCATTACGGGTGGCAGCGGTGTCTTGTGCTCGGCAATGGCAAGAGAGCTGGGCAGGCAAGGCGTCAAAGTCGCTATTTTGAACCGGACTCTAGAGAAAGGCGAGCAGGTCGCTCTCGAAATACAAGCGGCAGGCGGTACGGCTATAGCAGTAGCCTGCGATGTGTTGAATGTGGAAAGCGTCAAGGCCGCGGAGAAGGTCGTAACCGAGAGATTAGGAGTATGCGATATTTTGATCAATGGAGCGGGAGGCAACCATCCAAAAGGCAGCACGACAAACGAGACTTTCAAGCCAGAGGACTTGCTCAATAAGGACATCACGACCTTTTATGATCTGACAGAGGAAGGTTTCGGGTATGTGTTCAACTTGAACTTCTTAGGCTCCCTGATCCCTACCCAGGTGTTCTCGCGCGGCATGGTGAATAGAACCGGCGCTATTGTAATCAACATGTCATCCATGAGTGCGCCGAGCCCGATGACCAAGGTGCCTGCTTACAGCGCAGCTAAGGCGGCAATCGAGAACTTTACACAATGGCTAGCGGTGCACATGGCGGATGTGGGGATCCGTGTCAATGCTATTGCACCAGGCTTCTTCTTGACAGAACAAAACCGCAGGCTTTTAACAAATGAGGACGGCTCATTGACGGAGCGCTCGAACAAAATATTGACTCATACACCGATGCGCAGGTTTGGTAAACCGGAGGATCTGCTGGGTACCCTGCTGTGGTTGGCCGATGAGAATTTGTCCGGCTTCGTTACAGGGATAACCATACCGGTAGACGGCGGGTTCATGTCCTACGCCGGGGTGTAGTGAACGAGGAACAAGGCCAGATGATTTATTTGAAGTGAACCGAATAAGCAATAACACATTACGGATGCAGCCAATGTATCCGTTTTTTTAATTTGAAGCGGCCGTTTGCCTCTTCCCAACGCTTCCATTTTTTTCTTGACATGTTAAACGTTTAAGCTTACTCTAAATGTATGTTAAACGTTTAACAAATTGGAGATGAATTGTTGATGAGCAAACCCAAACAAGTCACCATAGTCGATGTGGCGGAGCACGCCGGCGTCTCAATTGCAACCGTTTCCAATGTCCTTAATCGAGGTGGGATTCGTACATCGAAAAAAACGATTCGCAAGGTCGAATTGGCGGCCAATGAACTGGGCTACCGGCGAAACATCATGGCAGCGGGACTAAGCAGACAAAAAACCTTTGAAATTGGGCTCATTATACCAGGCTTTAAAAGCATCTACGGGACGTTAGCGGAGCATTTGCAGCTCGAAGCACATCATGCCGGCTACCATTTAACGGTTTTTTCCTCCAATGGACTAGACCCTGATATTGAACGAAGGCATCTTGAAGTGCTGCTGCAGCGAAGAGTAGACGGCCTTATTTGCCATGGTTTGGCCATGGGGATGGAGGCTACCAGGTCCATTGTGAATCAAGGAACGCCTTTGGTACTGATCAACGGCTGGAACTGGCCTGAGGATATTTCGATCGGTTCTGTTAATTTTGGAATTGCCGGGGCCAATGAGCAATCCTGCAAGGTTCTTGCGGAGCGAGGGTGTACCATGCTCTGTTATGTAGGACACAAAGGCTCGAAGATTATCGATGAACAGAGGCGGATCGGATTTGGGGAAGGGCTCCGGAAATATGGAAGCGGTTTACTTCATGACCTGGCGGATATTCAAGAGCTGGACTATGAAGGCTATTTGACAGACTTGGTACAACGGCACTCAGGACGGATCGGCATCATTGCCTTTGACGATAATATTGCCCTAAGGCTGTTGTCTGCTGCGAACAAGCTGCACATTCCCATTCCTGACCGATTGATGCTGATCGGAATTAATAACGATTATATAGCCATGAACAGCTATCCGGGAATCTCGAGTTGGGATATTCCTTATAGTGATCACGCCCGGTCGGTCATTCACAAATTGGTAAACAAGCTCGAAGGAAAACCGGAGGAGGGCGAGGTTCGGGAGTTGGAATTGCCTCTGACCTTCATGGACCGGGAAACAACCAAATTAACCGAAGAGATGGGGAACGGATAAGTCAGAGATTCTTTGCAATTCAACCCAAATATATGCATCACAACGGAATTTGAATACGGTTACATTCCATGAACAGACATGTGATTCTTTAAAATCTCAAAATCAAGTCACTAAAGGAGGACTTCCATGAGACCGAGGAAGAATTGGACCGTTCGATTGATAATGTTTACGACTTTATCCCTTATAGCGGGGGGATGCAGCAACGGGGCAGCCAACGAGGGGAAAACGGAGGAGGCCAACAAAAATGCAGAGCCGGTTGAGCTTGTATTTTATTCCGTAAGCAAGGATTCCGAGGAGAACTTTAATGAGCGATTCGGGAACGCCATTCGCAAAAAATTTCCCAACTATACCATAAAATATATTCAGCGTGTACCGAACAGTACGGATTTACAGCAGCTATTGACCTCCGGTGCACAAATTGATATTCAGTGGGACTCCATTGCATCGTTCACAGGCTCCGTGCTCGACAGCGGAACGGCGTTCGATATGACGGATTTGATTAAGCAGCATAACCTCGACTTGAACCGTTTTGAACCGAGCATGATTGATTCATTGAAGAAGATGTCCGGCGGTGGACTTTATGGCTTGCCCCTTTATAACGACCGGATGGCCCTCTATTACAACAAAGATCTATTTGATAAGTTTGGCGTACCTTATCCTAAGGATGGAATGACCTGGGACGAAATCATCGAGCTTTCGAACCAAATGACCCGGGAAGAAAGCGGTGTTGTCTATACGGGCTTCTCGCCTTCCCTTAACCAGGTATTCGTTTCCAATCCATACTCTCTTCCGCTTGTAGACAGCTCTACAAATAAAGCCACGATCAATAACGACACTTGGAAAAAAATCATCGATACTATGCTGATCCGCCCTACCCAAAATAATATGTACAAGAAAAAAATCGAGCAATCGAATGGCAAGATTCCTGATTCTAACACCTTCGTCAAGGAAAAAACATTAGCTATGTACACGGCTTCTCCTCTGCTCCCGGTAGTTTTTGCCCAGGATATGTCGTCGATGAACTGGGATGTTGTCACCTTCCCTGCATTCAAGGATTTGCCTGGCGTCGGCGCACAAGCATATCCCGGAGTGATCTCCGTGACGAAGATGTCAAAGAATAAAGATGCGGCTATGGAGGTGATCAAATATCTGACGTCGGATGAGTACCAGCTGGAGTCTTCTAAGAACGGAATCATGACCGTATTGAAGGACAAAGCCATTCAGAAAACACTTGGGCAAAATACGGCGTACAAGGACAAAAACTTTTCGGCGTTCTTCACCAAATTCCCAGCTATGGCAGAAAAGACGGTGAGTGAAAGCAAAGCAGCAGTTTTAGGCAAATATACGACAAACGCGATGAAGGTAGTCAACGAGGAAATGGACATTAATACCATGCTTCGTACGACGGAGGAGGAAGCAAATAAAGCCCTGCAATCCGCAAGTGCGAAATAGGTCAGGAGGGGAGGCGGGATTAGGATTATCGCTCTAGGAAGGTGACTATGAAACTTAAGATTTCTCTACTAACATTTCTGGTTGTTACAGGGATAGCAGCTGCGGGTCTACTATATTTCAGTAGGTCTGGACCAACAGGTGGTGAAATGAATCTGCCAAAAACAGAAATCCTGGATATAGGGCATGGCATCAACATGGAGTTTGTTCTGATTCATCCGGGGTCATTTACAATGGGATCTTCTGTGGAGGTAGGAGAGGGGGACGAAGCCCCAGAGCACAAAGTCACGATTACGAAACCATTTTATCTGGGAAAATATGAGGTGACCCAGGAACAATGGGAAGAGCTTATGGGGAACAATCCAAGTAAGTTCAAAGGGGATAAATGGCCTGTCGACAGCGTTAGCTGGGAGGATACCCAATTATTTTTACAAAAACTTCAAGAAAAGACAGGACGTAAATTCGCTTTACCTACAGAAGCACAATGGGAATTTGCAGCACGTGCAGGCACAAGCACCCGATGGGAATTCGGCGATAATGAATCGATTTTAGGCGAGTATGCTTGGTACCAGGAAAATTCAGATGGGGTGACTCATCCGGTAGGCCAGAAAAAGCCTAATGCATGGGGACTGTATGATATGTATGGGAACATTCAGGAGTGGTGCAAGGATTGGTATGCAGCTCCTTATCCGCAAGGGAATGCTTCTGACCCGCAAGGTCCAAATTCCGGCGATTCTCGTGTTTTACGCGGAGGGGCTTGGGGGGACGACTTCACCATGGTTCGTTCAACCTACCGTAACGCGTCCGGAACGGACGCTAAAACTCCGGGCATTGGTTTTCGGGTTGCAATGATAATGAATTAACAAGAAAAAGGAGGAAGAACTATGGAAAAATCAATAGCTGCCACGTTTAATGCAATGGGTCAGCTTTCCAAAATTTGTGCAGCCACGATCATGCTTAGTTTAGCGGCATTATTTGTAATAACATCCTCAGCATTTGCCGCAAATTACTACATTTCTCCAACGGGGAGTGACAGCAATTCAGGAACGGAAAGCGCACCGTTCAAAAGTATTATGAAAGCGCAATCAGCAGCATCCTCGGGGGATACCGTATATATCCGCGGAGGCGTTTATGATGATTTTGAAATTGCCAATACCGATAGTAATTATAATTATGTCCATGACATTACTAAGAGCGGGATTACCTACGAGGCTTATCCTGGGGATGAAAGGCCCGTTTTTGATTTCAAAAATGTGCCAACCAATTTGCGTGTGGCTGCTTTTCGTGTGGCAGATAAAGTAACGGGTGTCAAATTCAAAGGATTTGATGCGATAGGGGTTAAGGTAGGCAACCAAAAGCAATCCGAGGTGTTCAGAATAATCGGTCAAGCCGATTTCGAGAATGTAGCTGCTCATGATAATGAAGCAAACGGCTTTTACTTTACAACAAGAGGGACAGGAATTGTCCTAAATTGTGATTCTTACAATAACATTGGACCAACGGATACATCAGCGGGAAATACAGATGGTTTTGGTGCACATGCAGGTCCGGTTTCGTTCATTAACTCCCGTGCATGGAATAACAGCGACGATGGATTTGATAGTATCAGCTCGAGTGCGGCAGTGACTTATGACCATTCCTGGTCTTTCAATCATCGGGGGAATCAGAATGGGACAGGCGACAAAAATGGGTTTAAAGTCGGCGGATACTCCCATAGAACAACCGGAATTCCTGATCCAGTGCCGGTTCATACCGTTACTTATTCCTTAGCTGCTAATAACGGAGCGAATGGATTTTATGCTAATCATCAGCCAGGCCAATCAGCTAATTGGATTAATAACACCGCTTACAATAATAGGAATGCTAATTTCAATATGCTTGAGCGCGTTAGTCCAACGGAGGATATCGACATCCCCGGTTACAGAGAAGTGTTACATAATAACATTGCTTATATGGGCACACCTATAGCAAATGATAATAATCCGCCGGAACATGTCACTAACAATTCTTGGACCATGGATGGCGGGCTTAAGCTGACAGATCAAGATTTTGCAAGTTTGGATATGACCCAATTATCTGCGCCTAGAAAACCGGACGGCAGCTTGCCGGATGTTACTTTTATGCGTCCGGTGCCTACCAGTCATCTATACAAAAATGGCTTAGGCTACCTTGCTGACAGGGACGTTGACAAGACGGCTCCAGCCGATGCTACCTTCGCTGCGGACGTTACAGCTCCGACCAATGCCGACGTGACCCTAACGATTAGTTACCCGGATGATGCTGTTGTGAAAGAATACAAGTTAGGCGTCAATGGGGAATGGAAAGCTTATCATGCGCCCATAGCCATATCTGCTAATAGTACGGTGTACGCGAGAGGAACGGATGCTGCAGGCAATGTTTCGAATTTATCGAGCTACAACGTCAGCAATATCGACAAAACCGCTCCGAAATTCTCCATCCAGCTCGATAGAACAACGATTTGGCCGCCAAATCACAAGATGGTTAAGATCAGTGTCTTACCGAATGCGAGCGATGCTGAATCCGGCGTAGATTCAGTGATTCTAACGTCGATCACGAGCAATCAGCCGAATACCGATCGAGACGATATTCAAGCTGAGCTCGGAACGGCAGCAACTTCCTTCAGCTTGCGTGCGGAAAAATCACGTATCTATACCATCACGTACACGGCTTCCGATAAAGCGGGCAACCAAACCGTCGCAACGGCAACGGTCTCCGTACCACACGACCAAGCTGGTCAAAGCAGCGGCAACTCCCCACAATGGAAGTTCGACTTCGGTTCAGCCAAAAATGTGGCAAGTGGTTATACAAGCGTAACGGCTGATATGGAATACACACAGGAAAGAGGGTACGGTTTTTTAGGGTTGGGCCCGAATGGCTACCAAGAGGATAGTCGAAGCGATGGATTTGTGTTGCAAGAAGGACAAGAGATTAAGCTTCAAGAGGTTTCAAAGCCTAATCCGAAAACAGTTGATGATGATGCTGTAGCCGTAACAGAACCAGGTATGCCCATACGTTTTGCAGTAAAGGTAATACCCAATACCTATTATAAAGTGAAGGTTACTTTAACCGGAGCGGATCAGAGCAAGGATGCTAAAGTCAATTTGTTTTCTGAAAAAAGACATTTTCTTTTAACAGAAAAGGTTATTCCTGCCGGCACTCGTTTGACCTATGAATTTCATGTAAATGTTCAAGATGTTTACTCTAAAGTCACAGGGACATATATAGATACGATGCTAAATATTGCAGTAAGCGGTGAAAATGCAGCCATTTCTTCTGCCGAAATCGAGCAGCTGGAACAGGTTACAACGCTCTGGGTTCTTGGGGATTCAACCGTGAATGACCAATTAGCGCCACTCCCTTACTTCAGGCTTCAGAACTATTCGGGTGTCGGGCAAGCGCTGTCTAAATATGCAGGGCCGGATATTGCAGTATCGAATCATGCGGAAAGCGGATTGAATGATTATAGCAGTGTGAAACATTTTGATCAGTTTAAAGATCGTATTAAGCCAGGAGATTTTGTATTCTTTGAGTTTGGGCATAACCATAAAACCGATGGCCCGACAGGTTATTATAATGGTATTTCGTATTATTATGATTTTGTTCACAACAAGGGAGCTAATTTCATTATTGTAGGTCCAATAGATCGGCACAGGGCTTATCAGTACAATGCAGCAACAAACACATGGTCTTCCACCTTGGATGGTTTTTCTGCAATAGGAAAACAATATGTTGAAGAGAAAGTTGCTGCTGGTGCAACGGATATTGCCTTTGTAGATCTTAATGCTCCTTCACTTGCATGGTATTCTCAGCTTTGCGAGTCCTTAGGCAAAAAGGCTACAAGTACGGATTACTATTTCAGGGCAGTGCAAGGCGGGAGTGTGGACGGCACTCATCCGAACGATGCGGGTGTCGATCATTTTGCCAAAATGTTCTTTGATGGTGCAAAAGCCATAGTGAGTGCAGATCCTGGAGCACCGCAAGCTAAAGTATTGGCTAATTTACTAAAAGGTGCAAGAGACGAAGCTCCCTATACGGTTCCTGCTTCCATTACAAGTTTAGGGCCAGCACCGAATAGCGCCTACCCTCAGCCGTACGCAGCTCCAGTTAACTATCCGTTGGTTATAAATAATGTGGCTTTAGATGCAAATGGTAAAATAGTATCTATGTCTGTGACAAAACAAGGCGACCTTACTACGTACGGCCGAGGAATTGTAGAGGCATATAAAGCAAATGGTGAACTAAAAGGAACTGCATATGCAAACGAACAAATTGATAATACGATTGAAGGCACACAGACCGTTACGTTTGCTACAGACTTGACGGTTGGGGCTAACGAAACATTGAAGGCATATGTAATGGAATTTGAAGATAAACCGGGATATCCGCTGACAGATAGACAGCTTTCTGATTTTTATATCCCATAGTAGACTCCAAAAAACCCGGTGCTAGAAATTCGAGCGCCGGGTTTTTTGGGAGGGTCGGGCCGGTGTAAACGGAGATCCTTATGCATGAGAGCTGAAGGTGAAGCGATAAAAATGGGCCTGCCTAGATGGCAGGCCTCAGGATGCTGAGAAACCCTGTTTGCGTGAACTATGCTGCATATGGAGGTGGGGTATGCCTCGGAGGAGTTTACGTCCTCCTTTGAAACCCGTGAAAATACCGCTAAATCTAATCCTATTCACGGGTTCAACAGAGGCTGGGGGAGCATACCCCAGGTTATGAATGGGATGTGCTGTGCCTGAAATATTTCATTATCGGGGATAAAAATATGATAGCATAATGTCATGATCATCTTATATAGCATAGCAAGCGAAACCGAGGAGGAGATAGCATGGCATCCGGTACCGAGACAGGCACATTCGGTTTCCGATTCAAAGTCCCAACGAATTTGTCCATGTGCGAGTTGTTTGCCGTCGGGCGGGACGTAGTAAGGGATACATCTTACTGCTGGGACGGTCTCGAACGGACGGACGGTCCGCTGCTGCTGTTCCAATATACGTTGGAAGGCGAGGGTATTTATGAAAACGGCGGAAACACGTACCGAATCGAAGCAGGACGGGCATTTATGGCGGAAATTCCTGGAAACCACCGTTACTATTTCCCGGAGGACAGCTCCTGTTGGTCGTTTATTTTTGTGCTGCTAAGGCCGTCGCTCATCCTGCCGAATTGGGAGGAAGCAAAACGCAGATTGGGCGAAACGCCATACCTGCAGCAGACAAGCAGGCCTATTCGCTTTTTGGAGCATATCTGGGAGGAGGCGAATGCTGGCAGGATCACAGAACCGTATACCGCATCCTCGTATATGTATCAATTCGTTTCCGAATTGTGCCGGTTGGCGTCCGCGCCGGACGGAGAGGGACAGAAGTGGCCAGTGAAAATAAAGGAAGCCGCAGCGTTCCTGGAGTCCCATTATGACCGGATGATAAGCCTCGATCAGCTGTCTGAACAGCTGGGACTGTCCAAGTATCATCTATTACGTACATTCACCGCCACAGTCGGTATTTCGCCCAATGACTATTTAAATCGCGTGCGGATCGAGCAGGCGATGCGCCTGCTGCACCAGACGGATTGGAGCGTCGAGGAGATCGCAGAACGGGTCGGGTACTCTAGCGGAAGTTATTTTATCAAAGTGTTTCGAAAAGTGACGGGCCGGACGCCGGGGAGCTTCCGTTCCGGTGAGGGGCAATTGACATTCAACCGCATGTTCTTCGATTAACGAGATGAGGCGTGAACCGCAATATTTTACCATCGAATGATCAAGATTACTGTAGAAAAGCTGTATCTCCGAATCGTATGATGTAGATATAAGAGCAATTCATTCCAACATCGTACTGGAGGTTCGTCATGCAGCATCACTTCCTTGCCCCAACGCCCCCAATGGGGTGGAATAGCTGGGATTGTTACGGCGCGGCCGTAACGGAAGCCGAGATCCGCGGGAATGCGGATTATATGGCACAACATTTGAAGGACTATGGCTGGGAATACATCGTCGTAGACATCCAATGGTATGAGCCCGGCGCCGTCTCGTCACAATACCGGCCTTTCGTCCGGCTGGAGATTGACGAGTACTCGCGTCTTATGCCGGCCGTGAACCGCTTTCCTTCTGCGGAGGGCGGTGTGGGCTTCAAGCCTTTGGCAGACTACGTACATGGGCTAGGGCTGAAATTCGGTATTCATATCATGCGCGGTATTCCACGTCAGGCAGTTCATGACAATATGCCGATCAAAGGCACAGCCGCTACGGCACGCGAGATTGCACATCCGAATTCAATCTGTCCGTGGAACACGGATATGTACGGCGTTGACGTCAACAAGGAGGGCGCTCAAGCCTATTATGATTCATTGTTCGAGCTGTACGCCGAGTGGGACGTCGATTTCGTCAAGGTCGATGATATTGCCGCGTCAAGACTATATGGCACCCATCTGGCAGAGATCGAAATGATCCGGAAGGCGATGGACCGCTGCGGACGGCCTATGGTACTGAGTCTTTCCCCTGGGCCGGCGCCTGTCGAATACTCCGACCGCTTCGAGGCGAACGCCAACATGTGGCGGATGACCGACGATTTCTGGGATCAGTGGCCATTGCTGTACGACATGTTTGATCGCTGCGAGAAATGGGAAGGAAGTCCGAAGCCAGGATGCTGGCCTGATTGCGACATGCTGCCGCTTGGGCATATCGGCATCCGCTCCGTAGACGGCGGAGGGACTGATAGATGGACGCGTTTCACACGGGACGAGCAGATGACGATGATGACGCTTTGGACCCTCTTCCGTTCGCCGCTCATGTTCGGCGGAGAGCTTCGTGATAACGACGATTGGACGTTATCACTTCTGACAAACCGTGAGGTGCTTCATATGCACCGCTCCAGCTTCGGTGCCCGCCAGGTCATTCGGGAAGGTGCCCGCATCGTCTGGAAGGCCGAAGGCCCAGAGGGTGTGCACTACGCCGCGCTGTTTAACACCGGTGAGGATCCTATTGTTATATCCGTACCACTGGCCCGGTTAGGCATAAGCGGAGCCGCACAAGCGAAGGAGCTGTGGAGCGGCCGGGAGATCGGCTCGGTGGATCATGAGCTGGCCGTAGAGGTTCCGCCGCACGGAGCGGCACTCTTCGCCCTAACGTAGCATACACAATAAGCCGTAGTCGTGTTGACTTCACTCTTCACAATAGGGCCCAACATCTCCATAAGCACTAAGCTTAGTAGAATCAAGCTGGACGTACCATTATGCTCTCTTTCCTATTGGGATTGAGGGCATTCCTTTTTAATTGAGCTTTCCTCCCATTGACGATGAAATGGCACGGCAAAATGTGATATATTGGGTTAAATCATAGCTTAAAAGGTGCTTAAAGGAAGGAATCGCCATCCATGATCATCGCTGTCGATGTGTATTATGAGGAGCATAGAGCGAAAGCAGTGGGAGTTATTTTTCAACGCTGGGAAGATCCCGAACCACTCGAAATCATCACGTCTAATACGGAAAACCCTCACGAATACGAAGCGGGATCTTTCTATAAACGAGAGCTCCCCTGCATACAGGAGCTGTTAAAGCTTACGAACATTAATCAAATACATACTATTGTTGTGGATGGCTACGTGTACCTAAACAATGAGAGAAAGCCCGGGCTCGGATATTATGTTTACAGCAATTTTTCAGGTGAAATTCCAGTAATCGGTGTTGCAAAAAGCTCCTTTCACGGCAACGAAGCCTATGTCAAGGAGATTTATCGAGGCAGCAGTTTGAAGCCTTTGTATATAACCTCTGTAGGCATAGAATTGGAGGCTGCTTCCAGGCACATTCAGAGTATGTACGGAGAATACCGATTTCCGCATCTGTTGAAATTGCTGGATAAGCAAACAAAGGAAGCTCGGCTATAGAAGAGAAGGGGGATTCCCTATGTTCTTTTGGAAGAAAGAAACGCAACTAGATCGAATAAAAAGCAAGCTCGAAAAGGCCCTTCACAAAGATGCGAATTTTTCAGTTTTTGGGTCGTCCTCCCATAAATACAGGGTTAATGATAAGCTCTCGGTAAAAGAGCTTGAGGAATGGCAAGCGGCAAATCAGGTCACACTGCCGGAGCCTTATGCGCAGTTTTTGACGAAAGTTGGAAATGGAGGCGCCGGGCCGTATTACGGGATGTATTCTATAGAAAAGGCAGCTTCCTATACCGATAGCAATGCGCTCGCAGCAAAATGCGTTCTGCACCCCGGAATGAGCAAGGAGGAGTGGAACCATCTGGTTGATCCCTTGATCAGTGATGAGGACATCTCCGATCCGGAATACGACGCAGCCTGTAATAGAGTGATGGGAGGCATGTTGTGCATTGGCACACAAGGATGCGAATACGATATGTATCTCGTCCTAGAAGGGGAACACAGGGGGAGAATCGTATACACTTCCGATTTTTATCCTGATCATCCCTTTTTCTTCGTCTATGAAGACAGCTTTCTGGACTGGTATGAGCGCTGGTTGGATGAAATTATACTGGATTACGATATTGCGTGGTTTGGCATCAAAATGCCGGGCGACGAAAATGCATTGATACAGGTATATCAAAACACCACAGACGAAGATATCCAATTAAAAGCGCTTGATGGCATGTTCAAGTTTAAGAACATCTCGCAGCCAACCATGGATTTTTTAAACCATGTTGCCGAGCAAAAACAAAAAGGCCGCGCCACAGCCATTCGGTTAATCTGCAAAACCTCTGTAGAAGCAGGAAGAGACTATCTTCTGGAGCTGCTGCATTCGGATAGTGATGAAGATTTTGTTCAAGCTTTAATGATTCTGAACTCTTACGGAAAATCTGCGGATATCACGGAATTTATAAAAGTCATATTGCACAGTCTTGACAGGGTTCATAATCAGGAAACATTACGTTATGTGGGATATGTTTTAGAATCCTCCGGCGCAATCACACTCCAAAATTTTGCACCCTTTTTGTGCCATGCTGACTCGAATATGCAAGCCGCCGCAATCTATGCGACACGCAGCTGCAACGACAAATCGGAAAGCTGGGAGATCATTGAACAGATGTTCAAAGATGGCGGCAGGGAGGTAATGAAAAACTCCATTTTATTTTGGGGTATTGTCCCTCACGCTAAGCTATTGCCGTATTATAAGGCCGCATGGCCGGAATATAAACACAATCCTAATTTTAGAGAAAAATTTATAGGCTGTTTGAAAGAATTGAATTTGCCGGATGATTATTTTGACCAACAATAATTTCATAGTACAACCGGGATTCCCCATGAAGTTATCAGGCAAGTGAAACATTTAGAAACATACAAAAGGTGGTAGGTGGGGTATCCCTCGTAGGAGCGATAGCGTCCGCCATTATTCCCGGAAAATACCCGCTGTAAAGCGATATAATCAAAATTTTTCTGGGAACAACAGTGGCTGGAGGGGGATACCCCACCGGGGTACCGATGCTATTTTTCAAGCTTTACAGGTTTTTCGACAGACTCAGAGGCCGCCTAGGACAACTAGACTGCCTCTATTTGTTGTTCGGCCAACAAGTTATTGGAAAAAAGGATAAATAAACGGTACATGAAACAAAGACAGCACTTAAACTCAAGACTATAATTATGTAAACGGTCTTTGCATTAGGCCCAATTAGGAGGGAGGTAACGCTCCAAATGGTCAGAATCCGTAACGCATCGATCTTGGTGCTGAGCAGTTTGTGCTTCATCTCGGCACTCTCGGGTTGCAGCCCGCAAGCGGGCAGTCAGGCGGACGGGAACACGGCAAATACAGCCGGGGAGAACGAAAAAGCCGGTACAATGAATTTCGATCCTAATTTGTCAGCACAGCTCAGCATATACACCGATTTGGGCATGACCGACGAGTGGTTTGAAAGGTTTATCATAGCCCCGGTTAGAAAGAAATTTCCTAATATCACCTTGGAAGTGGTTCGGAAGCAAAAAGGAACCAACCCGGACGAGCTTGTCATTGCGGGGACATTTCCGGATATTTTGTACAACAGCACGCCTCGATTAACGCAGTACAAAGATTTGAACCTGCTCTATGACATGAGGGAGCTCATCAAGAAGCATCATTTCGATTTAAACAGTTTGAACCAGCCTGCTCTGGATGCCATCAAGCAGTGGGGGGATAAGGGCGAGCTTTACGGGCTTCCGTTCTGGGTAAATTTCTCCGCTCTGTACTATAACAAAGATATTTTCGACCGTTTCGGCGTACCGTATCCGAAAGACGGGATGACCTGGGACGAGGCGATTGAGCTATCTAAGAGTCTGACAAGAAATGAAGGCGGAGTCGCTTACCGAGGGCTTGATATCCATTCGTTGAATGATTTTTACAGCCAGCTATCGCTTCCGTACGTGGATGCCCAGACAGACAAACCGTTGCTGGAAACAGAAGGATTTAAGAAGGTTTACGAAACGATGATGAAGCTGTATAAGATTCCAGGCAATGAAATCCGGAAACCCGCCAAGGATGCATTTTTAAAAGATAAAAATCTGGCCATGTGGCCGATGTACGCGGACGTTCCGACCTTGATCAATGATCTGGAATTAAACGGTGACCCGTTTAACTGGGATATGGCACAAATGCCGAGCTTTCCGGATTCGCCGGGAGTTGCCTGGCAGGCGGATTCCCACAATCTCCACGTGACAAGTACAAGCAAAAACAAAGAAGCGGCTTTCCAGGTGATCATGTACCTGCTGTCACAAGAACCGCAGATGGAGCTCGTTAAGAGCGGGCTGCTATCTTCCTCTGCCGATCCGGAGATGAATAAGCGATTCGGTGAAAGCATTGGCGTGTTCAAAGGGAAGCATCTGGATGCCATCCTGAAATCGAAGCCGGCCCCCAAGTATACGATGAGCAAATACGATTCCATCGCTTCGGGCGAGTTTAATGCGGCGTTCAAAAACGTGGAGTCGGGAGCAAAAGATATGAATACGGCATTAAGGGAAGCGAATGAAGCTGCCGAGAAGAGAATACAGGAGAAAAAGGCAACCCAGAAATAGCAGAAAAAAAAACTAATCGTTACAAATAAAGAATTATGGAAACGGTTTCTTTGCGAGATAGAGATGGAGATGCAATATCGCGGATGCGAAGAAGTAAGGACAAGGAGAACAATTGGATGATTGGATCATTACCGCAGCCTATATCGCTTCACGGAGTTTGGCGTTTTCAGCTTGATGAGAATAATGTTGGTATCCAGGAAACATGGTATAACCGGCATAGCTTTGACCATACGATCCTGCTGCCGGGCACGTTACAGGCTCAAGGCTTTGGTCACAAAATTTCGGCCGATACGCCATTCGTTGACGGCTTGCACGACCGCTTATGGTTTTTGCGAGAGGAATACAAGGAATTTACCGAAAAGGATCATACCAAGGTTCCTTTTTTATCACAACCGGTTAGGCATTATATTGGGGCAGCCTGGTACCAGACCGACATCGATATTCCTCCGGAATGGGAACATAAGCGTGTGGAGCTTCATCTTGAACGCGCCCGTTGGAAAACTTCGGTTTGGATTGATGATCAGAGCTTTGGCGATTACGATAGTCTTTGCGCTGAACACATCTACGATCTTGGTATATTACGAAAGGGGAAGCATGTATTAACTATTAGGGTAGATAACAGTATGATTTATCCCTATCGCCCTGATGCCCATGCTGTGTCAGATTCCGTGGGAAACACATGGAACGGGATCGTCGGCACTATGGAGCTTGTTCCTAAGTCTCTCGCAGGGTTCGACGATATTTCCGTATACCCGGATTATTCAACCAAGAGCGCGCTTGTTAAAATCCATATTACCAATCGAAGCGGAAGCCGGCATCATGGTGCTATTGTCATAAAAAAGACGATAAACCTTAATTGCTCAGACAATGACAAATACCCGACGATTAGCGATAACGAGACCTTTCATGCCGATATTGACCACGAAGGTGGGATTATAGAGTATACCGTGCAGCTTGGGGAGAACGCCTCCCTGTGGGATGAATTTAATCCCGCTCTGCATCAATTGGATATTACCCTGACAGATCGGCAAAGCGGTGAGATCGTTGATACGAAATCCATAACATTTGGTCTTAGAAATATTACAGCTCAAGGGAGAAATTTCGTACTCAACGGAAGAAATATTAGCTTTAGAGGTACCCATGATGCAGGCTGCTTTCCTTTGACAGGCTCCCCTTCAACGGATGTAGAGGAGTGGAGAAGAATCATGTCTATATGTAAACAATGGGGCATGAATCATATCCGCTATCATTCCTGGTGTCCGCCTGAAGCGGCATTTGTTGCAGCCGACGAGGCGGGCATATACCTTCAGATAGAAACCGGCATGTGGAATTATTTTATTCCGGGAGGCGTTATTGAACAGCAGCTGCATGTTGAGACGGATAGAATTATCATAGCGTACGGCAACCATGCATCCTTTCTTCTGTTGTCATCAGGCAATGAGCCGCATGGGAATTATAAACCTTGTGTGAGAAGCTGGGTTGCAAAGTACAGGAAGCTGGACAACCGACGTCTCTACTGCGCCCAGTCAGGCTGGTTTTGGCCCAGGGACGGTGAACCTGTTGACGGAACGGATTATTATTACACGTGCAGCCGTGGGGAAGGAAGAATGAGAGGCATCCACGGCTGGTTTGGCCGTGATTATTCCAAATACCTCGAAGATATGGAAGTTCCTTTCCTGTCTCACGAAGTAGGCCAATATTGCGCCTATCCTGATTTTTCAATCATCCCTAAGTTCACAGGTTATTTGCGTGCCGGAAACTATGAAATATTCAAGCATTCTCTGGAAAAACATAACATGCTCCATAAGAATGCGGACTTTGTGCAGGCATCAGGAATACTTCAAGCTGCGGCTTATAAGGAGGAAGTGGAAGCCAATCTTCGTACGTTCGGCTATTCCGGTTTTTCACTACTGGATCTGCATGATTATCTTGGCCAAGGAAGTGCCCTTGTCGGTTTGCTGGATGCCTTTTGGGAACCCAAGCCTTACATTAATCCGGAGCAGTTCAGACGTTTTTGTGCTCCGGTCGTTCCGCTTGCAAGAATAAACAAATTGGTATATACAGCGAGTGATACTTTGTGCGCGGACCTCGAAATCGCATGCTTCGCCGAGGAGGATTTACTTGGGGCAGCCATATATTGGAAAATTATAGATGAAAGCGGTAATGTGTATATCAACGGCAGTTTTGATAAGCAAGAGATTAGAACGGGAAGAAATTCTTTCATCGGGACAATAGAGACCGATTTAGGCGGCCTTCCAACACCTTCAGCTTATAAACTCGTCGTTGGCGTCGAGAATACAGCTATTGAAAACGACTGGAAGTTCTGGGTCTACCCGGCGAAGAGCGATTTTTCAAGCTTCGATAGTGTCCATGTTACAAAAAGCTTTAGCGAGGCTGTGCGTTTATTAAAAAACGGCGAAAAGGTTTTATTCTTGCCGGCAGCGGAAAGTCTGGATTATCATTGTCCGCCGCTCTCGATATTGCCGCCGTTTTGGAATACGCAGATGGGTCCGAAATGGTCAAGAAGTCTCGGGCTTTGGTGCGATACGGCACACCCGGCACTCGCGGAATTTCCCACCTCCTGCGGTATGGAATGGCAGTGGGCTGAGATCGTTGATAATGCCCGCGGTATCAATATCGAAGCATTGCCTGATGAAGTAGAGCCTTTCATCTGGCCTATAGACGATTGGAACCGTAATTATAAGCTCGCTTTGGCGTTCGAATGCAATCTTTATAACGGCAAGCTGATGGTATGTTCCGCCAATCTTGTAAAAGACCTTGATCAAAGACCGGCGGCAAGACAGCTCCTATACTCCATTCTAAAATATATGGATAGCACTGACTTTCAACCTAAAGTCAAAGTAACCAAGAAGCATCTCCAATCGTTTCTATTTGATACGGCGGTCATGAAAAGATTGAATACAACAGTGAAGCTCGTTGAAGAGGAAGCAAGTGATAGCAGGGATATTAAGGTGGATTTGACAGCACCCGACACTTCAATTGACCGTATACTAGACGGCGACCCTAACACGTATTGGCTTGCAGGCGGACCCTACGGCGGGAAGTATCCTTTTGTTCTCGAATTTGAGGTGGACCGGCCTGTCTCGGTACGGGGAATCCATGTGATGCCCAGACAAAATCATAGGGATGCGGAAGGGGCAGTAAGAAAATATGAAGTATACACTTCGCTGGACGGCAATGAATGGATTCATGCTGCATCCGGAGAGCTCTCGGCATCGTTCGACTTAAAAAGAGTATACTTCGATAGCAGTATGATGCTCCGGAAGCTTCGGCTTAAATTAATGGGGGGCTTCGGAGCCGAGGACGTATTTTATTGGATAAGAGATAACGGTTTCAGATCAACCCGCGCCTCATATCAGGATGAATGCGCATCGTTAGCTGAGGTTTCGTTTATCTGTGATGAAGGTAGTGACTCCATGCATTCAGATAATATAAAGATTCATTATAAACAAGTGGGCACTGCATCGGAGGAGATCTACTAGGAGATAGAACCCTCACCAGCTCCGGCGTCAAATAAAGTGTCCCGAAAAAACAGTCGCAGATTACTGGCGGTCAAGCCGGTGCCCTGCGGCTTTTTGTCGTTACTGCCTTTCCTCGTCGGCCGATGGCGTATTTCCTGCTGAAATTTCCATGCTGCCGGAATCAAATTCAATCGGCCATACAGTTAAGGAGTGAAGGAAATGAAAAAATTAATCGTTGGTTTTACGGCAGGAATGCTGATCGGCTCTGCTGCAACGGCGTTCGCGGACAACATCCCAAGCTCTCCTCCTGCCGCAGGCGCTGCGCAAGGAAAGCCGAAGGCCGCCGAGGAAGAGGCATAGGGCAATAGGATGGAAAACAATCGGGAACCAATGGCCGGCGAGGGCAACTGGGTCGACTTCCACGATCTGATGGAGACGTTGAATAGAAAAAAACTCCATAGTTTTGGCGGTGGGGGAGGCAGTACAACCATCTTTACCATTAACGGAACAGACTATAAGCTGCCTCAATCGCAAAAAGGCGACGATCCCGTTTTGATCGATATCACTCCACTGATCGAAGCGA
Organism: Paenibacillus sp. OAS669; assembly: GCF_014873645.1. NCBI lineage: Bacteria > Bacillati > Bacillota > Bacilli > Caryophanales > Paenibacillaceae > Paenibacillus > Paenibacillus sp. OAS669. The sequence continues at coordinate 63,916 of NZ_JADBDR010000001.1, read as the reverse complement.
AATTGATGACATTGGATGAGGCGAGGAAGCGTGGATTGGCAAATCCACAATTCGCCGTAGCATGATGTTCTATCAAAGCTTAGAGGCTATCGGTTCATGGTGGATGTACGGATTTACACCGATTTGCCCGTACACCATGCTAATGACCACTTTAGAACCAAACCGGTAAGAAGTAGTCACCTGGCATGTTGAGTTGCCCCTAGCTTCGTTTAAACTAAAATTTATCATCAGATATACGCTTTTTACTCAGTCGGCAATTATTTCGGATTCAGTGCCCTTTGACGAATTTGAACGATAAGTAAAACGCATTTTAATATGCTCCACAATTTCAAACATACAAGGCACAACAACCAACGTTAATAATGTAGATGTAGTTAAACCGCCCATAACCACTAATGCCAATCCTTTAGAAATCACCGCCCCTCCACCGTGTCCCAGGACCAGGGGCAACAAGGATATGATTGTAGCTGCCGCTGTCATAAGGATGGGCCTTAATCGGGTAGTCCCTGCTTCAAGAAGCGCAGTTCTTGTTTCCATACCCTCTTCCTGGAGCTGCTGCACGCGATCGATAAGTACAATGGCATTGGTTACAACAATCCCGATTAACATAAGAAATCCGAATAGCGAGGATATACCAAGCGGTTCATCGAATATAACCAAGCTTCCAATACCCCCGATGGTCGCAAACGGTAATGAAAAGAGGATAGCAAAAGGCGAGCCTGCATTGCCAAAGGTGAGAACCATAATGACATATATGACAAAAATGGAGGCCACCATTACACCCAACATCTCTCCGAACGGTTTGGCGATATCCAAACTTGCCCCTTGAACCTTAGAGACGACACCGGCGGGAAGCTCCAGGGCATCTAGTTCTGCTGTTACTTTGTTGCTAATTCCTCCGGTATCCTGACCATTAATCGTAGCCGTAACTGCAGCATATTGTTGTTGATTCTCTCGAAAAATGGAAGTAGGAGAAGCTATGCGCTTAATTTTGGCTATATCATGCAATTCCACCGTCACTCCGTTAGCCGTCTTGATTCTCAGTTCACCAAGCTTCCTAACATCATTGACGTGCAAGGGGTCCACTCCGACATACGTTTGAAACTCGGTGTTATCAAACATTATTTTTTTCATTTCAATTTCATCAATCCAGCTATGAACGGTCTGCAACACTTGAGCCGCTGTCACACCATATATTCGCGCTTTATTCAGATCTACCAGTACCTCTAACTCAGTTTTGGAGTCGCTGAAGCTATCTCTTACATTGGAAAGATCAGGATTGTTTCTCATGGCATTCGATATCTTCTCAGACGCTTCCCTTAAATTAGCCGAGTTGTTTCCTATTAACCGATATTCATAGCTGTTGGAAGGAGAGATTCCGAGAGCCGATATGATTCGGCTGTACACCTTATAATCGGCTGGCAGTTCATACTGAATTTTAGTCTGAAATTGCTTCATCATTTCTCTGGCCGGTAAAGAATCATTAACTACAGCAATAAGAACAGCCCGGTTGGGGAAATCTTTTTCTTCCCAATTGAATCCAATTAATACTTCTATTTTGCTAAAAACAGGCTCCCCCTTCGGATCTTTCACCTCGATTAACATCGTTTCCAGTTGCTTCATTCTATCATCCATAGCACTCAGGGATGTATCATGCGGAGCCTGTATTTCGAAGCTTACTGTCTTGTCAATCTCACTGTCCGGGAGAAAAACGATTTTTACAAAAGGAGCTGCGATTCCGATCGAACCGACTAGTAGAATTACGGCGACAGTCAGTGTTTTGACCTTATGATTTAGGCTCCAGAGTAACAGGCGAGAATACTTAGCAGTAAACCGTCCCGCCTTCTCTTCGTGAACAGGAAGCTTCTTTTGACGTAAGACAAACACCTTCGCCATCAGCGGTATGATGGACAATGCTACAACAAGCGAAGCCATCAGCGCACAAGTCACTGTTAATGCGAACTGGGCCAAAATAGTTCCAGCCGGATCGCTAACTAGGCCAAGCGGCAAGAATACAGCCACCGTAGTAATGGTTGAAGAAGTAATGGCGGCAGAGACTTGTTTCGTGGCGAACAAGATCACGGAATCCTCTCGTTCCTGCTTCTTTTGCAGTTGGGAATAAATATTCTCAATAACCACAATGCTGTCGTCAACCACCCGACCTATAGCAATTACCATACCACCCAATGTCATAATATTAAGCGTGATGTCAAATACTTGCATCAAAATAAATGTAATTAACATGGATAGTGGGATCGAAACAAGCACAATACTTGTCATTCGAATATTACGCAAAAACACCAGAATGATGAACGCTGCCAGTAGCGCTCCAAGTATTCCTTCCCTCAGCATGCCAGAAACAGAATTGTTAATTTCGACAGCCCCATTGATTACAATATCAAAAGAAAGAGCCGGATACTGTTGCTTCCAAATTTTGATAAGCTGATCTGCTTGTTTTGTAAATTCAACGACATTGGCAGAATCAGTTTTATACAGATGCACAGCAATGGCAGGAGAACCGTTTAAACGGCTTATAAACTTGGAATCGTCAATAGCTTCAATTTTTGCAATTTGGTTCAAATTGAGCAGATCACCGCTAGGCGAAGTTACCTTCATCAAAGTTAAAGCATATAGAGTGTTTAGGCCCCCTTTGACACGAATCATCTCTGAACTGCCATCAAACTCAACCTCACCCGCTGGCTTGGAGATGAGCCAAGCTTCTATGTACTGCGCTACTTGCGATGGAGTCATGTCAAACTGGTTAATCGCATCGGCATTCAACTTAATTTTTACGGTCGCCTCGCTATTGCCGATAGTTTCAATCCGATCCAGGCCGCGAATAGTTCTAAACCCCGGAAGGAACACATCGTCCAACAATCGGCTTAGTTCCGCCTGACTGACATCCTCCTTACCATATAAGGACAAGTAATAAACGGGTACCGATACGATTCCTTGGTTTAAAACCTTGGGCTTCTCTGCATCATCAGGCAATTTAACCGATTGAATGAGGCTTTCTACTTCCTTCTTGGCTTCTTTGGCAGAAACACCATCTTCTAATTCTAATGTAATTTGAGAAAAGTTATTGCTGGAGACCGAGCTTAATTTTTTCAGGCCATCCAGCCCCTGCACCTTTTCCTCCAATTTTTTCGTCACATCCTTAAGAACGTCTTCAGGCGGTGCAGGGTACGCCGTTTCAATAAAAACCAAGGAGTTTTCCATCCGGGGAAGACTTTCAATTTTCAATAACGTTGCTGAATACATCCCACCTATGGTTAGCATGATGGCAATAATTAAAATAGCAGATAAATTTTTCATAGAAAATTGAGTAATTCTAAGCATATGTAACACTCCATCACTTAATTTTGGAAAGCTTTTTATCATAAGTACAACTGCAGCAACCAAAAATCACATTAAACCAAAAAGACCAAAAAGACCAAAAAAGTAAGCAAAAAAAGTGCTTTACACTTTATGCAAAGCCTTCAGCAGAAAATCATTTAGTATTGTTTTTTCGTTTTCAGCAAGTTCCACAATCGATTTTAAATATTGAGATACCAATTCACTTAGTTCTACGCCTATTTCCTCATCTAGCGACGCAAACGCCATTCCAAGAACCGTTCCGACAAACACAGTCATCCCTGTTTCTTTATTTGGCGCTGTACTGACAAGGTGATAGATCGAGTATGCATTTTTCCCGTCAAGCTTACGCAAGTAAATAAGCAACAAACCGATAATGTATGCACAAAAATCAATGCGGGTAGCAGCTTTCGATGTTTCCTCGAACATTTTTTGAAGTGCTTTATCAAAATCCATGCTTTTCAAGCGCGTAAGAAGTGCATTGATTTTTGCAATAGTTGCCTTCCACTCCATTGGATTAAATGCTTCATTGCGCTTCTGTTCAAATAATTCGAATGCTTTGCTCGTTGGAATATACACAACTTGAGATCTTCCGGTATCCTTGGCATTCACCTCGTAGCTTCGGGACAGGAAGCCCAGCTTTTCAATTTCCTTCAGCATATCATATGCTGTCCACTTACTGACACTCAATGACTGAGCCAATGTTTCATAATGAACAGGTAGGTTCGTCTTTTTATACAAATCCATTAGCAATTGTAAAAATTGCATACGCCGCCTGGTTAGTAACATTTCGCCCCCCCTTCCATCATCATTCAATTACAAAAACTGTTTTTGGGTCTTTTGTGTTTTTTATATCATACTCGTATTCCCTTCAATTGTCAATTAAAATCACTTTATCAAGAAACTCAATATGGCAAGTCCCAATCTGGATTATGCTATGCGACAAGCCTGCTGAAGCTCATTTAAGCCGAGGTCATAAAAGCAGCTCACACACAGGATATTCTGCAACAACTGCTTTCCCAATTTAGGACCCTCATCAAATATCGCAATTTTTCTGAAATCAAAATCGGTTGTTATATTGGAAAGGTGATTATCTACACAGAACGTGTAGAAGTCATCTTTAAGGTCCAGATACAAATTAAAGACAGGACTTAACGAGAAGGGGGAGCTTATGGTCGATATGACTCCTCTTATCGAAGCGGATCAAATGACCTTGTATGAAGTGACAGGAGGAAAGTAAGGCAGCTGTTAGAAAGCTTATACGAATAATTAAAAACACAATGCGACTCTCTCGTGTGAACTGCCCCCCATTATTAGTCAAAACCTAAAAATGGGAGTATAGCTCATAGTTATGTTTTTTTCTTAAACCGATATAGCGGCTGAAGTACGAAGGGGATATCAGAACCGCCCATCCCTGCTTGAAGACTTTCTGTACTGGGTGGGTGACATCCCTGTGTGCTCTTTGAACTTTTTGCAAAAATAACTGCTCGATGAATATTCGGCCGAGCGCGCTACCTCATCTATGGTGAGCTTTGTCCCGGTCAGCAGCTTCTTGGCAATTTCCAGCTTTTCGTGCGATAGCTTTTGCTTGAAGGTCATTTGAAATTGTTTTTTCATAAGCCTATGCAAATGGCGCTTACTGACCTTTAGCTCGCTCGCCATTTGCTCCAGCGACATATCCGGTGTTTCTGCGTTCATAAGCGCATCGAGCAGATGCTCTCTTTTTTCGTTTAAGGTTTTGCGGGGCAGCGTGTAATCAGCTTTATTCTGGCCGCGGTAGCTGCGAACCGCGTTGACGATAATCTGGGACACGTAACTTCGGATGTTATGGTAGTAGCCGATCAGCCGGTTATCTAATTCGTTCATAATTTTCTGGAACAGCTCCATGCTGCCGTACTCGTCCTCTCCGAACCAGAATCGCGTAGAAGTTAGCGTTTCGATCATCAGGTCGGCTTCGATGCGGAGGTACTCGTTGTCCTGCTTTCTTTTCTTCAAAACAGTAATATCGAATGTAATACAGCATTCCGCAAGCGGGTTATCGGCAGAGGTCGTTTGCTCATGATAGATCATCGGGCCGGTCAGATAAAACGTATTGGGCTTCAGTGTGTAATGCTCTCCCTCGGCGATGAGCCGGCCGTACCCGTATGGTATGAAATGCAGCTCGTAGCCACCGTGCGCATGGTTCCTATTAACCCGTTGGGAGGCAGGAACGAATCGGATATACCATACGTTAATTTGCAAATGTCCCATCTGAATCCGTAAGTCCAGCTCGTCGTAATCCCGGCGAAATTGAATGTCCATCTCACACTTCTCCCTGAATTGTACAGTTAGGACATTTGGATTACAAAATTGTCCATTATGTCTATTTTAAACCAAATAAACGTCTGATACCATAACAAAATGTAAGGGTTTACAAGTTAACACATACGATGTCATGCCAGAGCTTTAGAACGAAAAGGGAGGTAGGGTCCAATGGTTCTTCCATTTATGAAGAAAACAGCGGTCATCTTTACACTAGCTGCCATATCTGCTTCATGCAGCAACGCGGTCAGCCCGCCTAAGGAACCAACAGTCGAGGCGCAACCGGTCACACTGAAAATTTACATGTGGGATGCGATTTTCCAGGAAGATGCGTTTCAGAAGCTGATTGCTGAGCCTGTCAAGAAAAAATACCCGAACATAACCCTGCAGCAGATAGTGCGTGGACCGGGCATGCAGCCAGAGAACCTTGTAGCCAGCGGCGACAATGAAGTGGATATCATTATGGCCTGGAACGACGTGTTAGTCCAGTTTCAGGATTTAAAGCTGATCGGCGATATGACAGCGGACATCAAGAAAGCGGGAATGGACCTCGGTCGATTCGACGAACAAGTGTTAGACGGGATGCGGGATGGGGACAAGAAAGAGATTTTGTACGGTCTGCCGTTCGCGCAAGATTTTTATGCTTTGTTTTATAACAAAGATCTATTCGACAAGTTCGGTGTAACTTATCCGCAGGATGGGATGACCTGGGAAGATACGATTGAGCTGGCTAAGAAGCTGACCCGTGAAGATGGAGGAATCCAGTATAAGGGGCTCGATCCTGAAGGGCCGGAAAAGCTCGGCAATTCGCTGTCCCTGCCGTTTGTCGATCCGAAAACGCAGAAGGCCACACTGGATACCGAAGGGTGGAAAAGAGTATTCGAAACCTTGAAGCAAATATATAGTATCCCAGGTAACCAGAACACGATATCGAATCATGCGGGAACGGTTAACCGCTTCGCCAAGGACAAAAATGTCGCAATGTACGCATCTCACGGCGTGATAAGCGGCCTCGCGCAATCTGATGTAAATTGGGATATAGCCCAATACCCGAGCTTCGCAGATAAGCCTAATGTGTACGGCATGGTTAAGGCATACAGCCTCTGTATCACGACGACAAGCAAACATCGCGAGCAGGCGATGCAGGCGCTTCAAGTGATGACTTCGGACGAAGTGCAGCTTGCGTACACAAAATCGACAGCTTTACTGTCGGCGCTGAAAAATCCGGAGATGAACAAACATTTCGGTGAAGACCTTCCTCTATTGAAGGGGAAGCATATTGAGGGGATTTTTAAGAGCAAGCCGGCACCCTTCGTTGCCCAATCATTGTATTCCGGTAAAGCGCGTCCGCCCCTAGAAGCAAAATTCAAAGACGTAATGGCCGGCAAAGATATCAATACGGCGCTGAGGGAAGCGCAGGAAGAAGCGACAAAGCAGATCGATGCGTTGAAGAAGTAATCCGCACTCGAATGGAGAGGAAGCGGAGGATTCCTATCAACTAGCATTAGCAGCCCAATTTATGGATGTGTTTCCTTCACTTTGTATAAGTTTTGTCCGATATAATAGATAGACATACCCCTTAGTTACAGAGAGGACAGGAGGAAACAGGATGAATTTTGAGCCGCTTAGAGGCCAGCAGGCTGCTCTTATTAACTCTGACAACCTACGGATCGATCCGACAGCCAAACAATCCGCGCCACCGCAGCTCCAAGAAAAAGTACTTTCCGGATTCGTCGTTCGAGACTCCGTAGAGATTAGCGAAACCGGCAGACAACTGGCAGAAGGCGATCTTAAGTCACAGCCTATGAAGTATTTCGGTACAACCCAGATCAACGATTCGTTAAGCCGGGTTTTGGAAGGACAGCCAGAAGAAGTATCCAATGCAGTGTACAGGATGATCGAGTCCAATTTTATCGTTGACGGAACAGTAACGGATGATAGTCAGCGAGCTGTGCTGCTGGAGATGGGACTATCCCAATCCAGGTATATTGCAGAGCATTATATGGAAGGCGGTAAGGCCAAAGAATTTCTGGACACGATGGACAGGATCGCCGCGATTGCTACGACACGATCCATTGACCCAGGGACCGGGGATATTAGCTACACGACTCCTCCAGATCGCCCCGTAGGTGCCCCCGAGGACTACATCAAACCATCGGAACTGATGAAGCTGGTAGCTCCCCAGCAATATGCCGCGTTCGAAAATGACATAAAAAATGGGGGGAATGGGCTGAGCCATTTGCTGGATTTTGTACGAAAGATTCCCCAAAACCCCGGTTGGATAGAGAGATATAAGGAGCACACGAAGCAGACTGAGGCGGTATTGAATAACGTGGAGCTAACAAACCGGTTTGAAAAAGCCGATACGACATCAGCCTCCGCCTTTATGAACAGTATGCAGGATCTCCTTAAGGAAACGACTGCTGTAAACGATTCTTACCTTAGGAATATGAGGGAATTTTTCCGGGGCCTGGGCGTACAGGTTCATTGAATGAATTGAAGGAAAGGTCGGATTGGAGCCTAGTCTTGCTCTTAATTCGGCCTTTTTGGGGTTCAGCCCGATTAGAGTTGATCAAGAAATATCAAAGCTTCATCACCACAGACACATAACGGCAGATGCCATTGACTAACAAAGCGCAGTGAGTTATAATCAAGTAATTACATAGTATTCCAATAGGAATTATAAGTCAACCAGACAACTGGAGATTCGCCTATTTCATAGGTTTGAATCTCCTTTTTATTTTCCACAGGGAGGGACTCCAATTGAAGATTTTACGAAGCTACCAATTTCCAAACGGATTTTCGTTGAGGCAGATCCTCAAATTCGTCAGTGCGGCAAATCAATTCAAGAGCCAAGTCTCGTTTGCATCTGACGGTTATTTATTTAATTCTAAGGGGGTCCTGGGTATGGTACTGTTCTTCTCCCAATTCCCAAGAACCGAGGAGATCCAATTGATCATAGAAGGCACGGATGCGGATGAAGCGAATAAAATTCTCGAATCCATCTTATATTCAGGCAGTTCGTACGCTTATAGCGCAAAGTCGTAGGAAAGTTATATCTTGACAAGCAAGCGAACGAAAAGGAGGGCGGGATGGAGCTTCATTGGAGACGAAATCTTAGCATATTATGGCTCGGTTTATTTCTCAACCATATAGCTTATACGTTGTCGGTGCCCTTTTTCCCGCTATTTCTGCAGACAGAGCTGGGGATCAGTAAAGGCGTCGAAGCCTGGTCGGGAGTGTCGATTTCGATCAGCTTCCTCATCAGCGGTTTATGTGCGCCCTTCTGGGGATCTCTTGCTGATAAATATGGCAGGAAATTGATGCTGGTTCGTTCGGGGATAGGGCTCGGTGCGGCTCACCTAGCTAACTATTTCGTTTACGACCCGTATACGTTCATCGCGGTCCGCATATTCCAAGGGTTAATGGCCGGCTTCAGCCCTGCGTCGGTCGCGTTGGTCGGCACGAACACGCCGGAAAAGCATGTCGGTTACGCTCTGGGCGTTATATCGACGGCGACTGCAGCTGGAGGGATACTAGGGCCGCTGGCGGGAGGGCTGTTGATCCACTGGGTCGGATTACGGGAATGCTTCATAGCTTCCGCCATAATCACATTCCTATCCGCCATCCTTGTTCTTGCGGGAGTTGTAGAGATTCACAAAAAGCAGGAAGGACCGCGGCCTTCCATGATAGACGACTTAAAGCAAGCGGGGCAGAACTCCCGGTTGATGAGGATTTACTGGTTAATCTTCCTTGTATCGACATCGGTCATGATTTTGGAACCGCTGATTACTATCTATGTCGTGCAGATCGGCGGAAGTGCGGATAAGGCTTCGCTCAGCTCGGGCATCGTATTCTCTGCGGTCGGGATCGCTACGGTCATTATGGGCCCCCGGTGGGGAAGGATCGGCGGACGGATTGGTTATCACAAAACTTTGCTGATCGGCCTGCTCGGCGGAGGGATTGGCAATCTGCTTCAGCTCGGAGTCACTCATTTGCTTGGCTTCGGCCTATTGCGGTTCGGTTACGGGTTATTTTTCGCGGCCGTTTATCCGGCCTTGAATGCGCTCATTATCCGTTACGCGGACAATGAATTTCGCGGCCGGGCGGTCAGCTTAAGCCAATCCGCCAACCAGTTCGGCATCGTCGTTGGCCCCCTGCTGGGAGGATTTATCGGCGGATGGATCAGTATACCGTTCGTGTTCCTCCTGACCGGAGTCGCGCTGCTGGCAGCCGCATGTGCATTAAGAACGCTCGGTTCCGGACATATAGACCGGACGGCATCCGGGTAATCAAGGGAAACAGGAAGCTGGCGCTATTTATGGCGTCAGCTTATTTTTTGAGCCTTCAGGTACTTATCTGCTTCCTCTTGCGCTTGCCTTAAAGCTGTATTCGCATCCGGAATTTTCCCCTTGACATAGTCATTATAGTATTTATCAATAATACTTCTAATCTGCCCGTCGTACTTCGTTGGGGTTGGATAAGGGCTGACCTTGCTTTTCGTAATTGCCTCGATATGCTTTCCTTTTAAGGCGGGGACGTTCTGACCGAATGAATTTTTAACAGCCGGATCAGTTAACACGGCCATTTGACCATACTCCTTGGCGCGAAACATTTGGATTTCCTTGGAAGTAAGCGCTTTGATGACTTCTGCTGCCTCGTCCGGATGAGAACTTCCTTTAGGAATAAACATCGCGTGGATATCCACCTGATTCACTACATCAGGCAGCTGCGGATGGGTTGAAAATTGTGCAATGTCCCAATTCATTCCTATCAAACTTAACACCCTTTCCTTGGTTTGATGAGAAAATGGGTGTTTTCATTACGATTTTCTGCAAGCCCTTCGTTGCGTAAGGGCCTGCCATGGACGGGAGAAGGGTATGGGGTGAGCCCCATACCCTTTCCATACTGCTCCTTGTTTTGGCCAGCAAGCAGCTCTTAATGAATTACTTTGAATGAATCCTTGCCGGTGAAGGTCCTTCCGTCCTGCAGATAACCGGTGATACTAAACGGAATGCTGCCATTCAGCCCGGCTAACGCGTTGATGACTTGCTGCCTGTCAAACTTGACCGTTAATTTCCCGTTAGCGTCCCGATCAAGATCTCCCGCTTCCATCGGAGCGGATTGGGCATAGATGGTCACGCCATTGATATTCATCCTTATGGAAGCAGCGTTTACAAGCGAGACATCCTTCGAGGCCAGTTTAATGGTTGCTGTGATGTATTTTCCATTGCTTTTGAAATTTAATGTTTTCGGCTGGGCTTCCACGTCTGCATCTATTAGCTTGCCTGCGTAATAAATATTCGGAGTAGGAGGAGCAGCCATGCCATCTCCAAGGTAATAATCGGTTAAATGAGATTGGACATACCCTTTAATCGTTATCCCATTACGGTACAGCGGATTGTGAGGGAGCGTATAGATTCGGTGATCTGTTGGAATCGGTGTTGTGAAAATGATGAGTTTGTTGTAATCCTTATTGGTTAATATAGCCTCTTCACGCCAGTCACCCATAATATCGCCGAGGAACTTGGGAACCCCGCGCCAGCTGCTAACCGCATTTTCATAATTCGTAGTCGTTACCAAACGAGACACGGAGGTTGTTTGATAATTCCATTTTTCGATTTTCCCGTTATTATAGCTTTCACTCAATAAATCCCCGTCCCAGAACATACGCATAGTTGGCCACGGATTCCCTTTATTATCCTTTGTGGTAATCTGTGTGTTGCTTGGGCCATGGTATATCCCTTCAAATGAAAAGACTTCATAACCAGGATAACGAGGGTCAATATCCCCAACATCGCCACGGCCCACATCCCATGCAGGAGGTGTAGTATTATGCTGCCAAATCATCTGACCTGTAGTGGCATCGTAATAGTACTCAAGTAAACCATAAGGGTTATTCTGTTGAATGGCATATCCTTGAAGTCCAGGCCGGTTCGGATCCATCTTGCCGATGTAGAAGCGATCCCCATGCACGACGTTACTGTCCGTTAAAGAATAAAGCAGCGTGCCGTCATGATCCAGGACGAAGCCAATTTGTGCTATTTCATCCTTTCCATCCCCATCTACATCTGCGATACGGATTTGGTGACCGTCAGCAAGGTTTTGAGAACCGCGCAGCCATTTCCAGTCTCTTACAAGATTGTCACCCTCCAGATGATAAGCCGCAATAAGCATATTAAAGCCGCCGTCTGCTCTACGATTTTTGGCATTAACGACAACACTCGGCGTTGTTCCGTTAAGATATCCGATGCCAAGCTGAGCGGCCAATGGACCGATGGAAATATAATCATCCGGAAGCTCACTGGCGCTTTGGAGTTTTCCTGTCATGCCGTTAAGTACTGCCAGCCATTGTTTCGTATCGTTTTGATCGGTCCATACCTCGCCATCCCCAAACTTCACGCCATTGGCGATCTTGAGGAGGACTTCTGCCTTCCCGTCTCCATCCATATCATAAACAGTAAGCCCATCCCAATGTCCAACACTAACTGTAGCTGAACCAGGGGAAATATTATCCTGATTCAAGCTGTTAGGACCAAGATTTACTTCCCAGAGAAAGGTTCCGTCGCGTTTGTACGCTTCAATGATCTGAGGCTTCTCAGCATCTCGAGCCACGAGATAATCATATTCGCCATCTCCATCAAGATCTCCAACCCATATATGATTGATGCTGCCGCCATCACGTATTGGAACGGTGAAGTACGGTGCATCCACAGGATTCGCTGGAAGGGTAAACGAAGCACTAGCTTTTTGTTTTTGACCGTTGATCACCGGCTTCACAAAATAAACATTATCCTTCGTCAGATCAGCCGTAGTGTCTGTATAATTAGTGCCCTTTGTCAGAACGGAACCATTCAGCTTAACGGCTTGACCGCCTGCTGTGGAACGATAAATATCAAAACCAATCCCTGAAGGATCCAATGCGAGCAACCGCCAACTGATGAATACATTGGAGCCACTGCGGACTGCAACGACTCCACGGCCCAGATCTTCCATGCGTCTTAACAAATCACCATTCGTCGGGGCTGACTGGCCCGGGGATTGTTCCAAAGTAGTATAAACGCTGGCTGTGACAGAGGCTGTTTCCGCCTCATTTACGATTGGACCACCGGTTTCATTTGCGTTTGCAGCTAATACCGAGCTGTACATAGTCGTGCATATAGAAAGTATTAAAGATAGGCTAACTCCTTTTTTCACTAAAAAATCTCCCTTCCTTGGCTGTTATTCGAATCTATCCTCTCATGGGACGAATTACAATTCTGTTATGTACATTGGGAGAGAGGGTATGACTCAGAGAACCCGCTGACCGTCCTCATGCAGCTGGCATCACGCTTTGTTATCATTTGGTTTGCTCGGCTTCGATTTTCTTATTCGAATTTTCATCGATCGTACGAAGTGCCGTATTCATATCGGTTTCCCCTAGAACAACCTTAGGCAGCAATGCTTTGACCTCGTTTTCCGGAGTGCCGTCGTATGGTGACTTCAAGGGAATAGCTGCCGGTTTATGGGCGAATACGGCAGACCAGTTTTTATCTTTAAAAGGACTTCCCTGGGCAAAAGCTTTCTTTACGGTATCGCTTGTCAGGACAGGAACCTCACCTTTTTTGGAGATGGCCAATTGAAACTCTTCGGAAACCAAATATTTGATGACTTTTATTGCCGCTTCTTTGTTTTTACTTGTTTTGGTGACGCTGAAATAGACCGGATAAGGTTGGCTTCCAGTTCCAGGCATATCCTTGAACACCGGCAAAGTCGCGATATCCCAATTCATCCCTTCCATGGCACTGGCGCTTGTAAACACAGTACTCGTCAATCCGACATACATGGCCAGATTGCGATCCTTCACGAAATTGTCCTTGGTAGGAAGATTCCCCGATCGTACGTTCATCATGAACTCTTTGTACCCTGCATTTGAAGCCGGCTTCACATAGATTGCCTCAAAAAGCTTATTCCATAATTCGTTGGTGCTGAAGGTGGCTTTGAGCGTTTTGGGATCCACGGTCCCAAGGGAGTATTGATTCGTTCTGAGAACATGCCCGGTCTCCCCGTATAGACCCACGATTTGCTGTCCATTCTCGTTTCTTGTCAGCTGCTTGCTGAGCTCAGTCGCCTCATCCCAGGTTAACCCGTCTTTGGGATAAGGTACGCCGAACTTATCAAACAAATCCTTGTTATAGAACAAGACCACATTCAAGTTCGTGACCGGTATTCCCCATAAGCCGCCGCCGGAAAGCTGCTTCATCCCATTCACAGCCACCGGATCAAGCTGATTTAAATCGATATTTTCTTTTTTGATCAACTCGCTCATATCGTATTGCAGGTCATTTTTCACCATGGAGTTCATGAAATAGCCGATGGAATCGAAATTCATATCGATCGGTTGGTTTGCGGCGAACAGCTCGCTTTTGCTTGTTCCCTTCCCAGTCTTGATATAGGTGATGGTGTAATTAGGGAATTTACTGCGGATCGCATTGCCGAACCGTTCATCGAAGCTCTCCACAGAATCACCGCTATCGGAATGAATCACCAATTCCACAGGTTTGCTATCCCCTTCAGACAAACTCACGTTAGATTCCTGACCGGTCTTTTCGCTGTTGCTGCACCCCGTTGCCAGCGCAGCAGCGATAGTGAAGGTGAGCATCGTACTGCCAGTTTTTTTACGATTCACTTTGTATTTCCCCCTTAATAATCGAAACTCATCCCTGCTGGCTCAAAAAACAACTGCCATTGACTGTGAAAGTTAGATTGACACACCTCCATGATTTAACTTTATCTACCATTTAAGTAATTGCATATCACCTCCTTTCAATATTTGGGATGACGAATTATTGATCATAGACTAACAAAGTCTCTGGGGAAATTCCCCGCATATCTTACGTATTCGCTCGGCAAATCCCGCATTTTTGGACAAGATAGGTTATATGCAAGGGCATCATTACGGCGTTAAATAAATATTGGGTTTGGGCGGTGTAGACATTCCGTTTCCAAGGTAATAATCCGTTAAATGAGACTGCTTGTATCCTTTAATAGTCATACTGTTCCGGTATAAAGGGTTTTGAGCAAGAGTGTAGAGTCGTGTATTGGTTGGAAGGGGAGTAGTAAAGATGACGAGCTTTGAAAAATCACTGCTTGTTAAAATAACTTCTTCACGCCAGTCACCAAAAATATCACCGTAGAACATAGGAGCACCACGTTCACTGCGAGTGGCTGTATGGTAATTCCAGGTAGTTACCAATCGGGAAACAGAGCTTGAGCTATAGTTCCATTTCTCAATTTTTCCGTCATTAAAGCTTTCACTCAAGAGATCTCCGTCCCACCACAGACGGAAGGCAGGGTATGGTGCTGCCGTCGTTGTTATCTGATTGTTAGTCGGGCCGTTATAAATTCCTGAGAAAGACCACGTTTCGTAACCGGAATACCGGGGGTCAATATCCCCAACATCTCCACGGCCAACATCCCCCGTTGGAGGTGTAGTAGTATGCTGCCAAAGCATCGAACCCGTCGTAGCATCGTAATAGTACTCAAGCAGCCCAAACGGATTGTCCTGTTGAATACCATAGCCTTGAAGTCCCGACCTGTTGGGATCCAGCTTGCCGATATAGAAGCGGTCGCCATGTACAACATTGCTGCCCGCCAAAGAGTAACGTAATGTACCGTCGCCATTAAGGACCAAGCCAATTTCCGCTATCTCATCTTTACCGTCGCCATCCAGGTCCGCAATCCGCATTTGATGGCCGTCCGGGGCGTTTTGTGAACCGCGTAACCATTTCCAATCCCTTGTAAGGTTAGAGCCGCTCCAACGATAAGCAGAAACAACACAATTAAAGGAGCCGTCTGAATTACGGTTTTTCGCAAAAACAACGATGCTTGGAGTCGTTCCATTGAGATAACCAATGCCCAATTGAGTGGCTAGAGGGCCAACAGAGCTATAATCGTCCGGAAGAGGAGAGTAATTTTGGAGCGCTCCCGTCATACCGTCAAGTACAGCAAGCCATTGTTTCGTATCACTGCTGTTATTCCAAACAGTACCATCGCCAAAAGTAACACCATTCGCGATTTTGAGTACGACTTCGGCTTTGCCGTCTCCATTCAAATCATAAACCGTAACGCCATCCCACATTCCGACACTAATCGTTGAAGAACCGGGCGAAATGTTGTTTTGATTGCTGCTGTTGGGCCCGAGATTGACCGACCATAGAAAAGTGCCATCGCGTTTGTAGGCTTCCAGTCTCTGAGGGGTTGTTTCGGTACGGTCCACGAGAAAATCGTATTCATGATCCCCATCGAAATCTCCGACCCATACGTTTTTAATGGCTGAGCCGCTACGCAGCGGAACTGTGACGACAGGCTCATCTGCATGGTTGGCCGTAAGGGTAAATGAAGCGCTTGCCGCTTGTTCCGCACCGCTGATTACCGGTTTCACGTAATAACGATTAGACTTGGTAAGATCGGCAGTCGTGTCCGTAAAATTGGTGCCTCCGGTCAAAACCGAGCTGTTTAGCTTGACTGCGGCGCCGCCCCCTGCAGATCGGTATATATTAAAACCAATTCCTGCCGGATCCAGTGCCAGTAAACGCCAGCTGATAAAAACATTGGAGCCATTTCGGACAGCTACTACACCCCGGCCCAGGTTTTCCATTTGCCTAGGACCTATTGCTGCGTCTGCCGAGTAGATGGGGAAGAATAGTGAAGTAGTGATGAGGGTAGAAGCAACGACTAAATTCAAGCCGCGCTTTAGTAAGCTGCCAGTCTTTTTCAATAAAATCAACTCCTCTTATGAATGTTGAGTCGAGCTTTTGGCAATCAAGACCAGAATCCCCCAGCAATAGAACGCTTACATTATACTCACCCCCCTTTAAATTTTTTTAGAAATCATCAGTGTCCCGATAGAATGAGGCAAGACAATTCCTGCCTTGTCTGTAATCCCTCCTTGGTTCGCACTTTGTTTTGAATACGTTTACATTAACAGATCAATAAACTTAATTCTTCGCTTATTTTTATGATTTTTCAAAACCCCGTTTATTTTGTTCTGGCCTATACAATTTCCTGATTGAAGCGGGAAAACATATTTAAAAATTACAATTTTTGTTGAATTGTTCTATGTAATAAACAGGCTCTTTCCATTAGAATAAATATACAAGCGAAGGCTCCAAGACAGGATCGACAGGTAGACGCAGGTCCCGCCGTTGAGCAGCGAAAACACTAGGATAAAGGAATGATGCAGTTGACGATCACCATAGGACAGGTTATTGAGTTGTTGTTGGAGAAGGGTCCGCAAAACGAATCTACTGTTGATACATTAAGATACGGATCGCCTCAGACGGTAGTAACGGGGATAGCCGTCGTTTTTGTGGCTACTCAGGCAGTGATTGAGCAGGCCGCGGCTTTGGGAGCCAACTTGATCATTTCACACGAGGGTACGTTTTACCGCCATCAGGAGGATGGGATGATAGGGCAGGATGATCCGGTTATTATGGAGAAAAACAATTTGCTTGATCGCACCGGCATCGCCATATATCGCTACCATGATCATATTCATCGTTGGGAAACAGACGGGATTATGACCGGTTTGCTCAATGCACTGGACTGGACGCCTTACGTTGAAGAGCATCTGCCTGCCGCAACGATTGTACAAATTCCTGGCATGTCCCTTGAACGTACAGCGCAATATTTGAAGGAAAAGCTGCAAATTCCATTCGTGCGTGTTGTGGGGGAACCGGAGATGCCCTGTACCCGCATTGGGTTATTGGCAGGTTACCGGGGAGGGGGGGCCCTGGCACTTCCATTATTGAAGGATTACCATCTCGATCTGGTTATCGCCGGAGAAGGGCCGGAATGGGAAACACCGGAGTATGTTCGGGACGCTGTTCATCAAGGAAGGAACAAGGCATTCATCGCTTTAGGCCATGCGGAGAGCGAGGAGTACGGCATGAAGGAATTATCGGAGCGGCTGCGGGAGCAATTCCCTGGTCTTCCCGTACATTTTATTAGGGAAAATCCGTTATTTCGTATTGTATAGGGAAATACGACGATGATGTACATCAAGAATGGCCTGCCTGGAATGGCGGTCATTCTTGATTTTATTTTGGGGCGTCAGATCGTATCTTAATAATACGCAAGCGCTCTGCCGTTGGCGGGATGGAAGTAATAGTCAAATGAACAGGGGTTGTAGTATGATTTGGTCAGGACATGACGCAACTAAGATGAGGGAGGACCCTACTTTGTGGCAGAAGGTGGCACATTGGAACACGCTGCGCAATCAGATGCTGGCTGGATTCGTTTCCGTTATGATTATCGTTCTGATTTGTGCCGGCATCATAACGTACAACTCGGTTTCCGGGCTCCTCAATTCCAAAGCGGAGACTCAGATGAAGCAAATCGCCAGCCAAGCCGACGGCAGATTGGAAGCGGTTATTAAGCAGATCGACACCTTAACCTTGCAGGCGGTCAACGACGCGTACTTGCAGCAGCTTTTTCTGTCGATGGTTAACGGGGATAAAGCCAGCTTCAGCGACCGCCAGGCTCTGATGAAAATCGCCAATCATATCCAGGGGTACAGCGGTGGCGTAACCAACGTTGAATTGTATACTCCGGATTATGTAAGGGTATTTCCGCTAGACGAGGAAAGCCTTACGCATCGGGTTACTACAAGCTGGATCGAACAGGCCGATAGAGAGAAGGGAAAGCTGATCTGGGTCGGGAACGACCCGAAGGATTCCGAATCGGTCTTGGCGATACGCAGGATCAATCTGGTTGACCGCTGGTTTTCGAACGGCGGGTATTTACTGGTACGCATCAACCGAAGCTATTTTGAATTCCAGCCCGGGCTGCCGGACAGCGGGCATCGCGAGCTGCTGCTGCTTGCCGATAGCGCGGGAAAACCGATTGTGGCGGACGGAGCGGCACTCTCCGATGTGAGTGAACTGATGGTCACCGATGCACAGAAGGTTACGATCGGGCAGCAGCGCTACATTCTCGTCAAGCAGCCTTCCGAAACGACCGGCTGGACGCTCATGATTTTGTACCCGGTCAGCGACATCACTGAAGGAATTTCCGTACTGCGATGGGCCATTCTTGTATCCGGGGCGATCGGTTCGATTTTATTTATTCTTTTGTCCTTCGTGCTATCGATGATGATTACCAGACCTATCCTTCGGCTCATGAGGGCGATGCGCAATACCCGGCAAGGCGTTCTGACGCCTAACCTTACGAAATCCTATACGACTGAGCTGAATGATTTGAATATGACCTACAACCAGATGGTGGATAACATCAACCGTCTCATTAAGCTGGTGTATGAAAAAGAAGCTCTCCAAAGCCGCACCGAATTGAAAGCGCTGCAGGCTCAAATCAATCCCCATTTTCTGTATAATACTTTGGAAGCGCTGTACTGGTCCTTGCAGGAGAAGGAGGAGGAAGAGCTCGCCGACCTCGTCGTGGCAATGTCGGATTTGTTCCGCTATGTCATAGACAGCCCGAATAAAGACGAATGGGTTACCATCGGTGAGGAGCTTGAACATATCAAACGCTACCTGCGTATTATGAGCGTTAGGTTTGGCAGCCGCCTGGTTTGGGACATTAGCGCTCCCGACGTTTATCATCACGTTCATGTTCCCAAGCTGCTGATTCAGCCGCTGGTGGAGAACGCGATTTTGTACGGACTGGAAGGGAAAACAGGATCAGGCCTCATCACCATCCGGGTAGAGCCGTCACCTGTACAGGCATCGGAGGTGCGAATTATGGTAAGTGACGACGGTCCAGGTATGAACGAGCGAGAGCTTCATGCCATCATGAGTACCCTGAAGGCGGGAGGTGTTCCTCCAACGAAAGGAAAGGGAACCGGGACGGGCATTTTGAATGTACAGCGACGCATTCGGCTCTATTACCCGGCTTCCGCCGAGGGCGGCAGAGGATTGTCGATTATCAGCAACCCCGGGCAAGGGACCCGTGTTAGCTTTGAGATTCCGATTCATAAGGAGGCAGCCGATGATTCAATCCGGGAAAACCATTCTTATTGTGGATGATGAACCGTTAACCAGAGAGGGCATTCGCAAAACCTTGGAGACATGGTCGGCCGGGCAGCATCAAATATGGAGCGGCAGCAATGCGGCGGAAGCCCTTGAGGTGCTATCCAGCCGTCAGGTCCATCTGCTGATCACAGACATCCGAATGCCGGAGGTAAACGGCCTGCAGCTGGTGGAAACCATGCAGCGTACCGGTCATAAACCCGTAGTTATCATCATTTCCGGACATCCGGATTTTCAGTACGCCCAATCGGCGATTCAATTAGGTGTCGTCAATTATTTGCTGAAGCCGATTCAGAAGAGCAAGCTGGTTGAGGCCGTGGAGCAGGCGCTGCGAATCGAAGAAGAGCGCGGACGCGTTGAAGTACTGGAGAAATTGGTCGATACGCGGCTCATGCAGGCCAAGACCGCTGCCAAGCAATATAGTCTGCCGGTCCAGCAAGCAATCAGCTATGTGGAGCAGCATTTGCAGGAGCCGCTCGGCATGCGTGAGGTAGCAAACCAGATTCACCTGAATCCGAGCTATTTTAGTGCGCTGTTCAAGGAACAGACGGGCTTTACCTTTAGCGAATACATAACGAGAAGCAGGCTGCAGAAGGCGAAGGAGCTGCTGCTGCAAACCAGGCTTTCGATTACGGATATTTCGGAACAGATCGGCTACCAGACGCCAAAGTATTTTATCAAGCTGTTTAAAGATTACGAAGGGATTAGTCCGAATCAGTACCGTAAACAAGCGAACGAAGCCGGAAGCATGGTTGAAAACGTAGAGACCTAAAAAAAGTGGAATAATTCCCGATGGCCGTTACCTCCTGCAACGGAAATAAAAGCGTTACAATCAATCTCGTAGTCAATATATGGTTGAGGGGGAAATGAAGCATGGCGAATAAAGCGCTTACTTGGACGTTGACCACAATGCTAAGCCTAGGTATGGTACTGTCAGGCTGCTCCAGCTCGAACGGAGGAACAAGCCAGAACTCGCAGGAACCGGCGAAAGGCGGCGGCACAAACACAACCGAATCAACTAAGAAAGTTACGATTAAAATGATGCACCTTTGGCCGGCAGGGAGCTCGGCTACACAGAACAAAATTGTAAACGATATCATTAAAGAGTATCAGACCGCAAATCCCAACGTTACGGTAGAACAAGAGATTCTGGAGAATGAGCAGTATAAAAACAAAATGAAAGTGCTGTCCACCGCCAACAATCTTCCGGACGTGGGCTTCACGTGGGCGGCGGGGTACATGGACCCTTATGTAAAAGGCGACATGTTTGCTCCTCTGGATGATTTGCTTCAGGGCGATCTGAAAGATAAGTTTGTCAGCGGAACGACAAATGCTTACGCCTTCAGCGGAAAAACCTACGGCCTTCCCGTGGAGCTGAACATTGTGCCGGTTTACTACAATAAAGCAATATTTGCCAAGTACAATCTGCAGCCGCCCAAAACCTACGACGATTTTAAAAATATCGTGAAAACGCTTAGCTCAAACGGCGTAGCCCCAATCGCGCTGGGTAACAAAGACCGCTGGACGGGTTCACTCTGGTACATGTATTTGGCCGATCGGCTGGGCGGACCGGAAACGTTGAAAAAGGCGATTGACCGTACAGGTTCGTTCGAAGATCCGAATCTGATCCGCGCCGCTTCCGAAATTAGACAGCTTGTAGATATGAACGCATTTAACAAGGGCTTCAACGGCTTGTCCAACGATGAAGGCAAGGCGGAGTTCATGAACAGCAAGGCGGCTATGTACATGATGGGTACATGGGAGCTTCCGAACTATACGACGAACAAGGATGTTCCGCAATCGTTCAAAGACCAGATCGGCTTCTTCAAATTCCCGACGGTTGATGGCGGCAAGGGGAACCTCGACAGCTGGGTTGGCGGGCCGGGGGTCGGCTTGTTCGTGGCCAATAACTCCAAGGTGAAGGAAGAATCCAAGAAATTCGTAAGCTTCTTCGTTCAAAAATGGGGAGAGCACGCGATCTCGGAAGCCGGTGTCATTCCGGCAACCAAGGTGGACACCTCCAAAGTAAAGCTTCCTCAAATGTATATTGATCTGTTGAACGAGCTGAATAAAGCGAGCAATATCACCTTGTTTGCGGACGTTCAGATGAAGCCTTCCTCGGCCGAGGTGCACTTGAACATGATTCAAGCGTTATTCGGTAAAGCGGCGACGCCTGAAGAGTTCGCCAAGAAGCATGAAGAGGCTCTGGCTAAGGAAGGCAAATAGTAGTCTAGTAGAATAAAGCATAGAAAGAAAGAGCATATTTTTGGATAGGTCTAGATTTTCGAGAAACCCAACTATTCAGAATAAGGCAGATGGGTGGAGGTGGGGTATCCCCTGTAGGAGCGGTAGCGTCCGCCTTTGTTATCGGGAATATACCGCTGTTAAACGATAAAAATAAATTTCCCGATAACAACAGCGGCTGGAAGGGGATACCCCACCGGTGTACCACGTACAGATCTGGATCTTTGCAGGTTTCTCGAAAGTCTCAGCATATCTGGATATGTCCTTTCTCTCTATCGCCAGGAAAGGGGAGTGCCAGATTGAATAAAGTCATGTCCAGCAAATCTATCATCGCGCTGTATGTCATTCCCTCGCTGCTTTTAGTGTTGGCCTTAATCTATTTGCCGATCGTGTTGACGGGCTATTATGGATTAATGAAGTGGGACGGCGTCGGCAAGATGAGTATCATCGGTTTGCACAACTATACCACGCTGCTTCATGATGAATTGTTCTGGAACAGCGCCAAGCATTCTTTTCTTCTTGCGCTGTTTTCAGCGCTGAGCTTGCTGGTCTATTTGCTGGTTGCGCTGGTCTTGTCCTCGCAAATTCGCGGTGCCAACATCTTTCGCAAAGTGTACTTGATTCCCATGCTGCTGTCGTCCGTAGCAATCGCCCAGCTGTGGCTGAAAATATTTCATCCGACGAATGGCGTACTAAACCATTTGTTATCTTCACTGGGAGTTAAATCTACACCCGAATGGCTCTCGGATCCTTCGATTGCCCTGTATGCGATCTTTATTCCGATATTGTGGCAGTATGCGGGGTTTTATATTTTGATTTATTATGCCGCGCTAAAAAATGTGCCTGCCTCACTCATCGAATCGGCCCGGATTGACGGCGCAAGCCCGTGGCGGATGGCTTGGTCGATCCGTATTCCGTTAATCTCCGAAGTATTGAAAGTGACCGTCGTGCTTGCCGTTGTCGGCTCGCTCAAATATTTTGATCTCATCTATGTCATGACGGGCGGCGGCCCGAACGGAGCCAGTGAAGTCATGGCCTCCTACATGTACAAGAAGGCGTTCAAAGAATACGATTTCGGTTACGCCAGTGCAATCGGCTTCTTCCTGCTGTTGATTTGCCTGGTGATGACGTGGCTGATACGCAAGCTGACAGCATCCAAGGACAACATCCAATATTCATGATGAAAGGAGAACCCGGTGAATATCCAAACGATAGAGCGTAAAACACAAACGGCCGCCGTGAACAGCAAGCTTTTCGCACAGATCGGATATGTCGGTCTGTACATAGTTTTAACCGCCGTCGCCGTGATTCAGATTGTTCCGCTGCTTTGGCTGATGCTGTTCTCCTTGAAAAATAATGAAGAAATATTCAATTTGGCTCCTTTCGCATTCCCGGAACGGCTTCGCTGGGAAAATTACGAGAAAGTATGGACACAAGGGCATATTAGTGCCTACTTTTTCAACAGTGTGTGGATGACCGTCGTTTCTGTTGCGGTTACCGTATTGCTGGCAAGCCTCGTCACCTTCGCGTTGACGCGGATGAAATGGAAGCTGCAGTCGCTCGTTCTCGGCATTTTCATGGTCGGATTGATGATTCCCGTGCATTCGACGCTTATTCCGCTTTTCAGCTTGTTTACGCAAACCCATTTGACCAATCATCCGCTGTCGATCATCCTGACGTATATCGCCTTTAACCTGCCGATTACGATTATGATTATGCTTGGATTTTATTATACGCTGCCCCGCGAGGTGGAAGAAGCGGCAGTCATGGACGGATGCTCCGTGAACCGTATCTTCTTCAGTATTATCCTGCCGATGACTGTATCAGTCCTATCGACAGCGGTTATTATCAATATGATTTATAACTGGAATGAGTTTATTTTCGTCAACACGTTCATCAGCTCGGATAAGTATAAAACATTAACGGTCGGCATACAAAACTTCATCGGCCAATATACGACGGACTGGGGGGCCATCGGGGCTACACTCATGATCAGTATTCTGCCGATATTACTGGCGTTCGTGCTGCTAAGCAATCGCATAGTAGAAGGGATTGCAGCCGGTTCGGTCAAAGGATGAAAGGAGCAATCGAAATGCAAAATCTGCCTATACCCAAACAACCTCTGGTTACGCATATGTACACTGCCGATCCATCTGCACATGTATTCGAAGGGAAGCTCTACATTTATCCTTCTCATGATATTGATCACGATGGGCCTACGAATGATAATGGCGACCAATATGCGATGGAAGATTATCATGTCTTGTCTCTGGATAACTTTGAATCGCCTGTTGTCGATCACGGCCAGGTCCTTCACCTGAAAGATATCCCATGGGCTTCCAAACAGCTTTGGGCCCCGGACGCTGCGTACAAAAATAACACCTACTACCTGTTCTTCCCCGCACGGGATCATGAAGGGATCTTTAGAATCGGCGTTGCAACGAGCACGTCGCCGGCGGGTCCTTTTCTCCCGCAGCCGCAATATATCGAGGGCAGCTTCAGCATTGACCCCGCCGTTCTCGTCGATGATGATAGTCAAGCCTATATGTATTTTGGCGGACTATGGGGAGGGCAGCTGGAGAAATGGCAGACGGGCGTATTCAATCCGAATGCTGAAGGGCCCGCTCCCGGCGAGCCGGCGCTTGGTCCTTACGTTGCGCTGCTAAGCGAAGACATGCTGTCCTTTCAAAGCAAGCCTGTGGAGATTTCGATAGTAGACGAAGCCGGCAACCCCCTATTGGCAGGTGACGAGGAACGTCGTTATTTCGAAGGACCTTGGGTGCATAAATATAAGGGTTGGTACTACTTGTCTTACTCTACAGGCACGACCCACAAGCTGGTCTATGCGATCAGCCGGAATCCGGAAGGGCCGTACACCTTTAAAGGGACTATCCTAACCCCGGTCATCGGCTGGACTACCCATCATTCCATCGTCCAGTTCGAGGACAAATGGTATTTGTTTTATCATGACTGCTCCCTTTCTGATGGAGTGGATCATAAGCGCTGCGTGAAATATGCTGAGCTGCATTATAACGAGGACGGGACGATACAAACGATCGAACCTTATTAGTAATGCGAGCAACTGTTTTAGTAAAAGAAGTATCATGCGAAAAGCCTCGAGCTCTCGAGAAAGAGAGATTCGGGGCTTTTTTTATTCGAAAAAAACAGTCGAGAGCCCCGAAAAGCCTTATGGAACAAGGCTTTGTCATAAATTGTAGATCGAGGCAAATAGAAGCGATAGCAATTTCATAAGAAATCGATATAGTAGAATTATTGAAGATATACTTCATGATGAATCGAATGTATTCTTGCATTCATAGGCTTAAGGCTACTCCACGATATGGTGCCGGTGCCGAACCTAATACGATAAAGGGGAGTGTTTTATGAAAAGTAAGATACGTTCGAAAGCATTGCCGGTAGCGGCTTCTATTCTTGCATTGTCGCTGACGGCAGCCTGCGGCAGCACGGGGCAGGATAACGCGAAAGGAAGCGGAGCATCGGCTGATAACGGAGCTTCCGGAGCTCCAGTGAAAGTAACTATGTGGACACCGCTCAATCCTAACGCTGCAGCTGCAGTCAAGAGTATGAGCGAGCTGCCCATGATGCAGGAATGGTCCAAAAAGACGAATGTGACCTTTGAGTTCCAGCATCCATCAGGTACGAGCACGCAAGATCAGCAGCAGCAATATGGCGTCATGGTAGCCTCCAACAATTTGCCGGACTCGATGCTGTGGAACTGGAGCAACATAACCGGCGGTACAACCAAGATGTTTCAAGATGGAACCATCATGAAGCTGAACGATCTGATCGATAAGTATGCGCCGAATTTGAAGAAAATTTTGAATGACAATCCGCAAATTGCCAAGCAGGTCAAGGCAGACAACGGCGATATCTATGTTTTGCCTCATTTGAGAGTAGGGCAGCATGGACAATATAAAACCTTCTCGGGATTGATGCTCCGCCAAGACTGGCTCGATGAGCTGGGACTGAAGATGCCGGAGACGATGGACGAGTGGGAACAGGTACTGAAAGCGTTCAAAGAGAAAAAAGGCGCGATCCCTTTCACTTCTCAGAAGAACTATGTGATCTCCAATTATGATTTTGCAGGCGCTTTCGGGCTTCCGGGCATGAACTTTTATGTGGATAACGGCAAGGTCAAATATGGGCCGCTTGCACCGGAATATAAGGAGTATTTGGCGTTAATGCAGCGCTGGTACAAAGAAGGCCTGATTGATCCGGACTTTGCGTCTAACGACTCCAAAACGATGGATGCGAAGGTGACTTCCGGTAAAGCGGGGGCATTCTTTGGTTATATCGGCGGAAGCATGGGAGTGTACACGCCCGCTTTAGTAAAAGAAAATCCGAAAGCCAAGCTTGCGGCCGCGCAATTTCCGGTGATGAAGAAAGGCGAGGAGCCTAAATTCACGCAAGCGTCATGGGAATATGACAATGTAGGTACGGTCATTTCAAGCAAGAGCAAGCACGCTGCCGACATTGTGAAGGCTATGGATTATCTGTACAGCGATGAAGGTGCTATGCTGAAAAACTTCGGTATTGAAGGTCAAACGTACAAAATGGAGAACGGTCAGCCGAAGTATACGGACCTGATTTTGAACAATCCGGATAAATTGCCGATTGCTACTGCGATGGGTAAATATTTTATCGCGAACTACAGCTTTACCGGTTTGGACGATGACCGCTATAACGATCAATACTACCTGCTGCCTGAGCAAAAGGAAGCTGTGAAAATCTACTCGAAGTACTCAAATAATACGTATAAATATGCACTTCCTCCGATCGTGCCTACACCCGAGGAAGCCAAAGAAATGTCTAAGATTAAGAACGATGTGGAGACGCTGTTGAAGGAGCAAGTAACCAAAATCATTATGGGCTCCGTAAAGGTTGAAGATTATGATAAAACCATCGAGCAAATCAAGAAAATGAATATTGATCGCGCAATAGAAATTAACCAGGCGGCATTGGATCGTTACAACAAGCGTTAATAGACAGATGAATCGAGGGGGAGCCTATCTGTTTCCCCTCTTTCATACGCTGGAGAGGAATGGAAAATATGGCGAAGTCCATTAGGTTGCTAACGGATGATATTAGGAAGAATCGCGCCATCTACCTGATGGTACTTCCGGTTGTCCTGTATTTCTTTATTTTTAAATATTTGCCGATGTACGGCGCTGTCATTGCTTTCAAGGATTTTAGCCCGGCGAGAGGGATTTGGGGCAGCGAATGGGTCGGATTGGATCATTTCACCGCATTTTTCAAAAGCTATTATTTCGTCCGCGTGCTGAAGAATACGTTTTTGATCAGCTTTTACAGCTTGATATTTGGTTTCCCGGCGCCGATCCTTTTAGCTTTGCTGCTGAACGAGCTTCGTCAAAAATGGTTTAAATCGATCGTGCAAACGGTTTCTTATTTGCCGCATTTCGTCTCCATTGTCGTCATTGCCGGCCTCATTATTGACTTTACGAATCGTGACGGCATCGTAAATTCCGTGATTACCTTCTTTGGAGGGGAAAGCTCAACGCTATTGAACGATCCAAGTAACTTCCGTACGATTTTCGTCAGCACAGGGGTTTGGCAGGAGCTTGGCTGGTCGTCCATTATTTATTTGGCTGCATTAAGCGGCATCAACCCGGAGCTGTACGAAGCCGCTCGTGTGGATGGGGCGGGCAGAATCCGGCAAATATGGAGTGTGACGCTGCCGGGTATTGTTCCTACGATTATGATATTGCTAATTCTTAGAGTCGGCGGTCTTATGGAGGTCGGATTTGAGAAGATCGTCCTGCTGTACAACCCTAATACTTATGAAACCGCAGATGTCATCTCGTCCTTTGTTTACCGTGAAGGCCTGGCTCAAGGCAATGATTACAGTTATACAACGGCTGTAGGCTTGTTCCAGTCGGTGCTGAACTTTGTGCTGCTGATTGGCGCTAACAGCTTCTCCCGCAGATTGACGGGGAACCAGTTATGGTAGTTACAGCTTGGGGAGGGTTTCCTGCATATGAAAACAAGCGCATCTGAGCGTACGTTCGATGTCATCAATATACTGATCATGACGATTATTATGGTTTGCACGCTATATCCGTTTTACTATGTTCTGATGGCTTCCATCAGCGATTCCAATTTGCTTATCCGTCATACCGGATTGCTGCTGAAGCCGGTAGGCTTTAATCTGGAAGCGTTCCAAATGGTGCTGAAGAACCCGAATATTTTTTCAGGCTATAGAAATACCCTTATTGTTCTGGTTGCAGGAACGGCTATCAATTTGTTGTTCACAACCCTTGGAGCGTACGCTCTTTCCAGAAAGTTTATGCTGCGGAAATACATCATGATGGCCATCGTATTTACCATGTACTTTAGCGGCGGATTAATTCCTACTTATCTATTAATTAATAATACTCTTCATATGGGTAACAGCCTGCTTGCGCTTATCGTTCCGGTAGCGATCAGCACGTGGAACCTGATTATTATGCGAACCTCCTTTGAAGCGATCCCGGAGGGTCTGCTGGAGTCTGCCAAAATGGACGGCGCAGGGGAATACCGCATCTTATTTCAAATTGTTGTCCCTCTTTCTATGCCCGTTATAGCCGTAATGGTGTTATACTATGGCGTGTCTCATTGGAATTCCTGGTTTCAGGCGATGCTGTTTCTTCAGAACCGGGAATTGTTTCCGCTGCAGCTCATTCTAAGAGAAATTCTTGTACAGAACAGCACGGATTCAATGACTACCGGTACGGGGAATGCGAACGATACGATGGCGATCGGGGAGAGTATCAAGTACGCGACGATCATGGTAGCGACGCTGCCCATCTTGATCGTATATCCTTTTTTGCAAAAATACTTTGTAAAAGGCGTTATGGTTGGGGCTATTAAAGGGTAGGAGCAAAAATCGCTGATAGGAAAACAAAATGAGATTTAACAAGTATGGGGGGCTTCTTCTAGTGAAACGCAGCATATATTTATTTTGGCTAATCTCCAACTTAACCATTCTATGTATTCCTATCATCATTACGATGCTTGTCCTTTTTCAGTCCCAGCATTTGTTGAGTACAGAGGTAATTCGCTCGAACAGGGCACTGCTCAATCAGATCAAGCAATCTCTTGACAACCAGTTTAAAGATATTAAGCAGATGGGCATGCAGCTGTCGCTGGACCCTAAGGTTGTCAGTTATGTGGATAAAGCGGATTACAGTGATGTGCAAACCAGGCTGGATACGTTAGCCTTAATTCCTTCGCTTAATTCTTATTCAGCCTCCAACGGGAACATCAGTGAAATGTATGTCTATTTGAAAAAGCAGCATTTTGGCGTTACGACGTCGACGATGAACGAGGAGCCGCTGCTCTTTCAGCTGCATCACGGGAACGAAGGCATCACGCTGCAGCAATGGAGAGAACGTATGGAGCAGCCGTACTTCGGAAGCTTTCTCTCCTTAGCCCCCGGCAGTCTGGTTTATTTGCAATCCTTACCGCTTCAGATTGGCGATAACCCGCCGGCTACTCTGGTCGTTCTGCTGAATGAAGAGCGTCTCAAAAATGAGATCTCGAATATTCAAATTGCCCAAGCCGGCACCGTAACCATTCTAGATAAGGAGAATCATCCGATTCTGTTTACTGGAGACCCGGATACCGCTAGTCAACTCGATTTTAGCCAAATCCAGTCTTCAGAAGGCTCCTTTAACCAGCAGCTAGGCAAGGAGGAAGTGACGGTATCCTATATAGCCTCTGTAGAAACGGATTGGAAGTATGTGTCCATCATTCCGGCCAAAGTATATTCCGCCAAGGTAAGTCAGCTGCGCAGCTGGATCTATGTAGCCTTGCTGCTCTGCTTATTCGTAGGCGGACCGTTATCCATCTGGATCACAAGGCGGCATTATATGCCGATCCGCCGCATGGTGGACAGCGTATCTCCGAAGGTGAGATCCAATCTGGAAGGCATCGGAGATGAGTTCTCGCTGCTGCAGTCCTTCATGACAGAGAATGCGGCTATGCAGGATTTGGCCAACCAGACGATCCAGAAGCAGCAAAATGCGTTAAAAAGCCATTTTCTCGCACGGCTTCTGAAAGGCAGGGTGGAAAGCGGCTCAGCGCTGATCCAATCGCTGGAATCGTTCGATCTGCGTTTTGAGACGAATCGGTTTGCCGTACTGTTCATGCATATCGGTGATTATTCGGCCTTGTTCAAGGATAATGATTTGCGCGACGCGGAATCGAAGCTGCAGTATGTTTATTTCATCGTAACGAACATTACGGAGGAGCTCATTAAACGCAGGCACGCCGTACATTCTACGGAAGTGGATGGCATGATGGCTTTCCTTGTCAATATTTATGGGTATGATGAGGCACGCGCTAAGCAGGAATTGATCGAAATCGCCCATGAGGCGCAGAAGGTCATTCAGGATAATTTTTATATCCAGGTGACGATTGGGATCAGCGGAATTCATTCCTCTCTGAGTGGAATCCCGCATGGATTCGATGAAGCCCTCGAAGCATTGGAATATAAATTCGTCATCGGGCCAAGCCAAATCATTCCGTTTGACCGGATCAAGCGGCCCAAGAATGAGCTGTATTATCCGCTGGATATGGAGCGGCAGCTGATTAATCATATTCGTACGGGACAATATGAAGAGGCTATGGAAACCGTTGGCGAATTGATAGCTACGAACGTATCGGATGGTACGCTGTCCCTGCAGCTCGGCAAGCTTCTCATGTTTGAATTGATCGGGACGATTCTGAAAGCCATTGAGCATATGGATCACGGGACGAACGAGCTGGCTGCGGAGAAGCATGAGCTCATTAAACAGTTGACCCAGTGCGAATCGTTTACGGAGATTGAGGATGAAATATATCAATTTTTGAAGACCGTGTGCGATTACGTCGATTCCAAGAAAAAGAGCCATAATACGAATCTGAAGGAGCAAGTGCTTACCTATATTGAGGACAATTTGTCCGATATCGATTTGAGTCTGACGTCGACTTCTCATCATTTTAATGTGAACGGGCCATATTTATCGAGGTTTTTCAAGGAACAAACAGGAGAAACGTTCATCGACTATGTGAATAAGCAGCGTGTACAATGGAGCAAGAAGCTTCTGCAGGAATCCGAGGAGACGATTACGGACATTACGCAAAAGGTCGGATTCTCAAATAGCAATACGTTTATTCGAGTGTTTAAACGATACGAGGGGATTACTCCCGGGCAGTTCAGAAAAGGGGAGCAGCCGTAAAGGCGATCCCATCAGCCATTTTCATTCTCTTGAGGAGGGGGACACGTAATGCCTATTTTGCAAGCAAAAAATCGTCAGTTTCTTTTGGATGGGGAACCGTTTCAAATCATATCCGGAGCCATCCATTATTTTCGCGTCGTGCCGGAGTATTGGGAGGACCGCCTGCTCAAGCTTAAGTCGTGCGGATTCAATACGGTGGAAACCTACCTTCCCTGGAACCTGCATGAGCCGAAGGAAAATACCTTTTGCTTTGAAGGACTTGCCGATGTCGAGGGCTTTATTCGCCTCGCCGGTGATTTAGGGCTGCACGTCATAGTAAGGCCTAGCCCGTATATTTGTGCGGAATGGGAATTCGGCGGTCTGCCGGCTTGGCTCCTGCGCTATCCGGACATCAGGCTTAGATGTATGGATCGAACGTATTTGGAGAAGGTCGATCGTTATTACGATGAGCTGATCCCTCGCCTCGTTCCGCTGTTAAGTACGAACGGCGGACCGATTCTGGCGGTGCAGATTGAGAACGAATACGGCAGCTACGGCAATGACAAGGCGTATCTGGCTTATTTGCGGGACGGGCTTATCCGGCGCGGAGTGGACGTGCTGCTGTTTACTTCCGATGGCCCGACGGATGGAATGCTGCAAGGCGGGACGCTGCCTGATGTATTAGCTACCGTCAATTTTGGTTCGAAGCCTGAGGAGGCATATGAGAAATTCCGTGAATACCGGCCTGATGAGCCTTTGATGTGTATGGAATACTGGAACGGCTGGTTCGATCATTGGTTGAAGCCGCATCATACGAGAGAGGCAGACGACGTGGCGGATGTTTTCGAACGTATGCTTCAGGCAGGCGCTTCCGTCAATTTCTATATGTTCCACGGTGGAACTAATTTCGGCTTCTACAACGGGGCGAACTTCCAACAGAAGTATGAAGCTACGGTTACCAGCTACGATTACGATTCGCCTTTGTCCGAGTGCGGAGATGAGACGGAAAAGTTCCATGCTGTGCGCCGGGTGATTTCCAAATATCAGGGGGTTCCTTTGGAGAGCTTTCCTCCCATGCCTCAACCGACCATTAAAAAAAGCTATGGCCGCATAGCGTTAAATGAACAAGCCGATGTTCTGGCCCATTTGCCGCTGCTGTCTGAGCCTGTCCAGCGAACTTGTCCCGACCCGATGGAGCTGGTCGGCCAAAGCTACGGATTCATCGTATACTCGACGCAAATCTCGGGACCGCGTACCGGTGAGCTGCTGCATCTGGATGAGGTTCACGACCGGGCGCAGGTGTTCCTGGATGGCGTGTACCAGGGCACCGTTGAACGCTGGAATCCCCAGCCGATCGAGCTGACAGTTTCCAAGCCGGGAGCCAGATTGGACATTATCGTTGAGAATATGGGCCGGGTGAACTACGGACCTAAGCTGAAGGATTATAAAGGAATCACTCATGGTGTTCGGCTGAACAACCAATTTCTGTTCGATTGGACGATATATCCGCTTCCCCTTGAGAGCTTGGCTTCTATACCGTTTGAGAAGACTGCAGAAGAAGCTGCCGAAAGGAAGGACCGGCCTGTTTTTTACAGAGGAGAGCTTGAGGTTGAGGAACGGGGAGATACGTTCATTCGTACGGAGGGTTGGACCAAGGGCGTCGTATGGATCAACGGCTTTAATCTGGGCCGTTACTGGAATCAGGGACCGACGCGTACGTTATATGTGCCGGCTCCGCTGCTGCGCGCAGGCCGCAATGAGATTGTTGTTCTTGAGCTGCACCATACGGAGAAGACAACGATTGAACTGGCGGATACGCCTGATTTAGGGTGAGAAGCAAAAGATGATGTAGAGATGAGGGGATGTTGGCTATGACTACAAAACCAGTGCCTACCGCCAGACAGCTTGCCTACCAGGATTGGGAATTCGGCTTATTCATTCATTTCGGCTTACGTACCTTCTATGAAGGCTATGTCGATTTTGATTCCAGGCCAATGGACCCAGCCGCTTTCCATCCTGTCGATCTGGATTGCGATCAGTGGATTCGTACGGCAAAGGAAGCGGGTATGCAGTATGCGGTATTAACGGCTAAGCATCACGACGGCTTCTCCAATTGGCCGACTTCTTACAGCTC
The DNA here is from genome assembly GCF_014873645.1 of Paenibacillus sp. OAS669. Taxonomy (NCBI): domain Bacteria; kingdom Bacillati; phylum Bacillota; class Bacilli; order Caryophanales; family Paenibacillaceae; genus Paenibacillus; species Paenibacillus sp. OAS669. The sequence continues at coordinate 30,638 of NZ_JADBDR010000001.1, read as the reverse complement.
CTTTACGGTTGCCGCTTCTCCTTGGAGGGGAGGCCAGGGGGATGTGATCCGCGAATTCGTTGATGCGTGCCGCAAATATGAGGTGAAGCCGGGGCTTTATTATTCCCCTTACGACGGCTCGGCCGACTTCTATACGCAGGATGAGCAAGCGTATGACGACTACTTTGTCAATCAAATCACAGAGCTTCTGACGAACTATGGTGATATCGATATTCTCTGGTTCGACGGCTGCGGATCCGAAAATCATACGTATGATTGGCCGCGGATCATTGGCGAAATACGCCGGCTGCAGCCCAATATTTTGATATTCAATATGGGGGATCCCGATTTCCGATGGGTCGGTAACGAAGACGGCATAGCACCTGTTCCTTGCTGGAACGCGGTCAGTTCAACGTCCGTTTCGATTTTGACGGAGGATAAAGAGGAGCTGCCCGATACCCTCTGGCTTCCGGCAGGGTGTGACGTTCAGATGCGTGCCAATTGGTTCTACAGCGACAGCGATGAACCTACCATGAAGAGCCTGGATGAGCTCATGGGGCTGTATTATTATTCGGTTGGCCGCGGAACGAACTTACTGCTGAACATTGGGCCCGATCGGGAAGGGAAGCTGCCCGCTAAGGATACGGAGCGGCTTCTTGAGTTCGGGGCGGAAGTCCGCAGGTGCTTCGGGAACCCGCTGGCCACGATTGCCCAATGCTCAAAGGACGGTCAGACTTGGGTCTACGAGCCGGCAGAGGCTCATTTACTGGACCATATTGTGATCCAGGAGGATCTGACCGGGGGCGAATGCATCCGCCGCTTCAAGATATCGGTCGTGACCGCCAAATCTCATCGGGTCGTCAGTCTCTACGAAGGCCAGAACATCGGGCATAAGGCCATAATTCGCCTTCCCGCGGTTAAGGCTTCCCGTGTGATAGTGGAAATACTCGAGTGTGATGGAGAGCCGAGCCTGCGGGAGCTTGCTTTCTTTTACACCGGAGGGTAGAAGGGGAATGAATAGCTCACCCTTTCATCGCTGCTGAGCAGTGGTGGAGGGGTGATTTTTTTTGCTTTTTTCCCCTTTTGACTAAAAAACATGTGCGACCCATTGGATATCGCAAAATGATTTGAAGCATTTCAGCCTAATTCTTTAATAATTACAAATAATATTTAGTTATTCTATAGAATTTGTCATAGCCCAACTTTATAATGTGGACAGATCATTACGCCTATTAAAGGAGAGGTTTTCTGTGATTACGTTAACCGGATTCGCGGATGAGATATCATCTGATTTAGAGGAACAGCTGGACGTGCTTGAATCGGAAGGTATTTATCATCTTGAGCTTCGCAGCGTATGGGGAAAAAACGTGTTGAAGCTTTCGAACGAGGAAACGGTGAAGGTGAAAGAACGGCTGGATCAACGGGGATTTCGTGTTTCCTCGATCGGTTCACCGATAGGCAAAATAAAAATAACCGATGCTTTTGAACCTCATTTGGAAGAGGCCAAACACGCCATTCAGCTTGCCAAGTTCTTTGCTGCACGGTATGTCCGTATTTTTTCCTTTTATATTCCGGACGGAAACCCGGCTGACTATCGAGCAGAAGTATTAGGGCGCATGGAACGGCTGACCCGTTTGGCGGAGAGCGAAGGGGTAATCCTGCTGCACGAGAATGAAAGCCATATATACGGTGACACGGGTGAGCGGTGTTTGGATATATTGCAAGCCAATGCTTCGGCACATTTGCGTGCCGCTTTTGATCCGGCAAACTTCGTACAATGCAAGGTGGAACCTGTAACGCAAGCTTATCCGCTGCTGAGTGAATATATTTCCTATATCCATATTAAGGACGCATTGATGGAGAACGATAAGGTAGTACCTGCTGGAGAGGGAGACGGACAGCTGTGTCAGCTTATCCATAAGCTGAATGAGCGTGGATATTCAGGATTTTTGTCTTTGGAGCCGCATTTGAAAGCGGAAGGGAAATGGCAGGGCTTTGATAAGCCGGAGTTATTCGTTGTTGCAGCCAAAGCCTTAAAGCAGCTGTTAGCAGAAAACAATATAACCTGGTCATAGAGTTCGCCCTTCTTAATAAAAGCAGCCCCTACGGCCCTCCTGACGGAGAGCATAGGGCTGCTTCCAGATCTTTTATCTGAAATCGCATTCAACAGGGGGAAAATGATAAATACCGAGAGATCATAGGAGGCTGTCTGAAATGAGGATGAGCTGGTACTACCGTATGATGTTATCTTATACGCCGATTTTTTTCTTAGTCATCTCTTCCGTCATTTTTATCTTCTTTACCACCTTGAATCATGCCTCGGAGAACCGGTACATCGAGACGAACAAGGCGATCGTCGAACAGATGATGCAGAATTTGGAGGCTGATTTGAAGCTTATTGAGCGAAATGCGGTAAGCGCTTTAATTACCGACAAAAAGATAGAACAATTTTTTTTCGAGCAGCAAATGGCCATCTATGATTATTATGTCATCCAGCAGAATCTGATCGCTTTGAAGTCTACTTTTCCGTTCCCCAGCTCCATTTATCTGTATGATGAGGCAAATAAACGCATTCTTTCCGATTCCAACATTTACGATTTAGACACTTTTGCCGACCGGTCGTTTTTAATAGATGCTTCACGGCAATCAACCAGATCAGGCTGGACCGAGCCGCGGGACTATACCTTATCGACAATCGATAACAACAAACAGAAGGTCGTTTCAATCGTGAAAACCTACTCCTACTCCACCCTCCAAAAAGGAACCATTGTCATTAATATTTACGTCAGCTCGCTCATGGAATTTCTGAATAAGTACAGCCAGGAATATCGGGGAACGGTTCATATTCTGGATACCGGCGGTCAACAGTTCCAGACGCCGGCGGCGGAGCATTCAATATCATCCCGTCTGCGGGTGGCCTCGGATTATACGGGATGGACCTATTACACGGACACCATCAATGCAGTAGGCTATTCTGCGCTATCCTTATTATCCAACGTGTGGATCATCACGATCCTTGTCATCATTGTACTGGCGCTTATCTGGTTTACTTTCATCACTCACATCCACTACAGGCCAATTCAAAATCTGGTCGACAAGATCAATGCAATAACGGTCAGAAAAAGCGGCACACGGGGCGTCAGAACACATCTCAACGAATTCAAAATCATCGAATCGGCTATCGACAGTCTACTTGCCAAAGCGATCGATTACAACACTCTGCAAGAGGCCGAGGCACTGCATCGCAAGCGGATCCTGCTGCAAGAATTGACCGTCGGCCATCGGAAGCTAAGCGATTTAAAATGGAAGGAAGACGCCGTATCATTAGGACTGCCGGCGGATTACGATAGAATCTGTGTCGTCGCCGTTGAAATTGACCGGTACAGCGTTTTTACGGAATCCTATAAGCCGGGTGACCAGCATCTTCTGAAATACATTCTGGAGAGCGCCTTTATCGAGTTAGCTAATGACCGCGGTGTACAGCAGTGCTGCGTTTGGACGGAACCGCAGCAGGCCTCATTTATATTGTTCCTGAAGGAGCCTCACAGCCCTTATCCAGAGACGATTTATCGTATGTGTGAGGAATACAGGGGCTGGATTCATGCAAATCTGCAATTAACCGTATCCGTTGGTATCGGCACCGTGTCGAACGGAATGGAGGCCATCGCACAGTCATACCGCCATGCGTGCATCAACGTATCCTACAAGGCCGTATTTGGGACCAACTCTGTTATCGACAACCGGCTGGCCGAATCTAAACCGGATAACGACTCCTATACTCTATTCAGCACCATGCCGGAAATGGTTCATCTGCTCCGGAAGGGTGACAGTCAATGGCGAAATAAGCTGTCCCAAATCATGGGAGAACTGCAAAGCAGAAGGCTGGGCAGAGCGGAATTAGCCTCTTTCACGACTAGTCTGGCCCAGTATATTGAGAAAGAGCTGACCTCCATGCCGGTTGAATTGACAAGAGCTTGGCACGAGTCCTATAGCGACCGATTTGAAGCTCTTGCAGAAAAAACGGAAACATTGGGAGAGCTGCATCGGGACCTGGAAGTCGTCATGAGCGATCTGGCGATGGACATTGGGAAGATGCAGGAAACTTCCAGCAGCAAATCAATTGCCATGCGCATGAAAGCATATATCGATGCAAACTACACGGATTCAGAGCTGTCCTTAGTGGGGGTCAGCGAGGAATTCGATATGCCTGTCAGCAACGCTAGTCTGCTTTTCAAGAAGGAGATCGGCGAGAAGTTTATTGATTATGTATTAAAGGTTCGACTCGAGCATGCGCGCGGCATGCTGGTAGAAACGGATGATCCGATTCAGTCCATTGCGGAAAAAGTCGGGTATTCCCATGTACTTTCCTTTCATCGTGCCTTCAAGAAAGTGTTCGGGTTCCCTCCCGGCGAGTACCGGGCGATCTATCGAACGCATCGATAGAGTATCTAGTCCTCTGCCTGTAAAGCTCCGTACAGGAGCTTCAGATTGTTGAGACCTGGTTTTGCGTGAACTATGCCACATAAGGAGGTGGGGTATGCCTCGGAGGAGTTTACGTCCGCCTTTGAAACCCGTGAAAGTACCAATAAAATACAATCACCTTTCACGGGTTTCAACAGCGGCTGGAGGGGTATACCCCACTGGAGTATATTGGCAATAGTTCAAGCTTAACAGAGTTTTTCAACAGTCCCAAGCTCCGAACAGGAGCTTTTCTTTTTATCCTCAAAAAGAAGTTAAGTCTCAAAAAAAGGTAAAGCAGCCTAAAACCCTTTCCACAAAACGGAAGCTAAGCCTCAAATTATTGTATATGTTCAACATGACCGTCCGGATGATACAGTATGACCTGTGAGACCAGCCCAACCATGCATGGGGTGTTTGGCAAATTATTTGAATAGAGGGGAGACTTATGGCGATAACAACAAAGCCGAGGATCCGGGAAGCATCACGTTGGCAGATAAAAGCCCTTGTCCGCGACTGGCAGCTTTACATCCTGCTCGTGCTCCCAATGCTGTATTTTCTAATATTTAAGTATGTCCCTATGCTCGGCGTTATCATTGCGTTTAAGGACTATAACATCTTCAAGGGAATTCTGGGGAGCTCTTGGGTGGGCCTTGAAACCTTTCGGGAAGTATTCAAGATGCAAGGGTTCTATCTCGCATTGCGGAATACGTTCACGCTGAATCTGCTCGATTTGCTCGTCAGCTTTCCGATTCCTATCCTGTTAGCCATTCTTCTCAACGAGCTGCGTATTCAATGGTTCAAGAAGGGGGCGCAGATGGTCCTTTACCTGCCGCATTTTATTTCATGGGTCATCATTGGCGGCATGGCGGTTCAACTGCTCGCTACAAATACCGGGATCGTGAATAGTGTATTGAAATCCTTGAACCTGGAAGCGATCCCCTTCCTGACGGAGCCGGTGTATTGGGTCTTTACCTATCTTGGAATCGGCATCTGGCAAAGCGCGGGATGGGGGACCATCATCTACCTGGCCGCCCTGACGGGCATCAATAAGGAGTTGTACGAGGCTGCAGATGTTGACGGGGCCAGCCGCGTTCAGAAAATTTGGCACATTACGCTGCCCGGGATCAAGCCTACCATCATCATCCTGCTCATCATCAATATCGGCCATATGGCAAGCATAGGCTTCGACCGGCCGTTCGTGCTCAGCAATCCGCTCGTGACAGATGTGTCTGAGGTTATTAGTACTTACGTGTATAAGATCGGTATCCAATCGGCTCGCTATACCATCGCTACGGCAATCGGATTATTCCAGGCGGTCGTCGGCCTGATCTTCCTGTTGTCTGCCGATTATGTATCCCGCAAGGTCAATGACCAAGGCATCTGGTGAGGAGGAACGTTTCATGAACAGCCAAGGTATGGCAACAAAAACTGCAGATAGCGGCGCTAAGCTGTTGGACGGGATCATCATTGGATTGATCGGAATTGCCAGTGTGCTCTGTCTGATCCCCATGCTTCACATCCTGGCCCTATCCCTAAGCGGGAACAGCGCCATCTTGGCCGGTAAGATCACGATTATCCCGATGGAGATCAATCTGACGGCTTACAAATCCGTGTTTGGCAACGCGCAAATGATTCGTTCCCTTTTATTCACGATTCTTCTAGTGGCGCTATTCACGGTAATTTCCATGGTCATGACTATTATGGCCGCCTATCCGCTGACCAAAAAACATCTGAAAGGGCGCAACTTCTTCTTATTTGTGATCGTTGTAACGATGTTCTTCAGCGGCGGAATGATTCCGGAGTATCTCCTTATCAAAAATCTGAATCTGCTGGATTCCATCTGGGCGTTGATTCTGCCGGGCGCCATTAATGCCTTTTACTTACTCATCATTAAAACATTTTTTTCTTCGATACCGGCGGAGCTTGAGGAATCCGCGCGAATGGACGGTGCGAGCCAATTCCGTATTTTGCTTAGCGTCATCCTTCCTTTGTCTCTGCCTGTACTGGCGACTTTAAGTCTCTTCTATGCAGTGGGCCGCTGGAACGGATTTATGGATGCACTCCTTTACATCACGAATTCCAACCTTTATCCGCTGCAGCTGCGATTGTACGAGATGGTCATGAACAGCCAGATCAGCGATATGGCAGAGGGACTTAGCACGACACCTCCCGTACCTGAAAGCCTCAAAGCGGCGTCCATTATGTTCGCTACTCTCCCGATTCTGTTGGTATACCCCTGGCTGCAGCGTTACTTTGTTTCCGGCATGATGATCGGCGCCGTCAAGGGATAACGTGTTCTCAAGACTTATGGAAGATATTTTACTAAAAAGGAGTAGGTCAAATGAAAGTAATGACAAGCAGATGGTCAAAAAGCCTGGTCGCCGTCGTTTCCACAACGACCCTTTTGGCAGGCTGCGGAGATAACAATTCCGGAAGCAGTACGGAGAAAAAGCAAGCGCCAATAACACTGCGCATCGAGCTGTTCGATCGGAATAATACGCCGGCGGGCGCGCCGCCTATTACGAACAATTTTATGACGAAGTATATTCAGGAGAATTTCGGTGACCCGAACAACATCAAGGTCCAATTCGAAACGGTGCCTCGTACCCAAGAAGTTGAGAAGCTGAATGTTCTCATGGCGGCCGGTCAAGCCCCGGATCTCGTATACACCTACGATACTCCTACCGTTCAGAAGTATGTGAAGGATGGGGGATTGACCGATCTGGGGCCGCTTGTCGAAAAATATGGCCAAAACCTGAAAAAGGTGTTAGGCAGCGACGTATTGAGCTACGGGGTGTTTGAAGACAAGCAGTACGCTATTCCGGCACGCCGGATGCTGCTCCCGCAGAGTACGACGCTAATACGGCAGGACTGGCTGGAAGAAGTGGGCCTGCCGGTACCTAAGACAACGGAAGAGTTCTACAATACCTTGAAAGCGTTTAAAGAGAAAAAGCCCGGCAAATCCGGCGATAAAGTCATCCCGTACTCCAATATTGATCCCTTTCATATGAAGCCTCTTCAATATTCGTTCTGGGAGTGGGACAAAATATCCGATTCGGACCTGTTTGCAATGCCGGAATGGCTTCTTCCAGGCAACAAGGAAGGCCATCGCTTTCTGAATAAGCTGTACAACGAAGGGCTCATCGATCGGGATTTCCCGCTCACGATGAACAAGGATTTTCAGAAATTTCAGAAGGATCTGATCAGCGGCGTAGCCGGCGCCGGTACGGCAAATACGAACGAACCGGTCTATCAGGGATATTTGGCGGAAATTTCCAAGGCGGATCCTAAGGCGAAGCTTATTCCGATTGATCCGTTCACCACACCAAAAGGCAAGCATCCGAAAGCCTTATATTCGCCGAACGGCATGTATATGTTCGTGCCTAGTACGAGCAAAAATGCAGAAGCTGTCGTGAAATATTTGGACTGGATGGCACAGCCGAAAAATATCATAGCGCTCCAGAACGGAACCGAAGGAAAAACCTACGAAATGAAGGACGGTATTCCACAGACGCTGGACAACGAGGAAGCAAAGCAGACGCTGTATAACTATCCCGATTATAACATTATTCTCAACGGCAAGTTTGTAAGTACTACGGATGAGAATCTGAATATTGCCGCGAATGCGTCCGACCCCAAATATAAGGATTTTACCATTTCAAGCATCAAGCTGGGCAGTACAGACGGAGTCATCAAGCCTAACGTGAACACGCCGATTCAATCGGAAATCAAGTATGCCGCGACACTTAAAGCGAAGAACGATGAAATCTTCGTTAAAGTCATTACGGCAAAGCCGGCAGACTTCGATAAGGTTTACGATGCCGAGGTGAACGATTATATGAAAATCGGCGGCCAAGAGGTTATGGATGAGAAGCGTAAGGCATTTGAAGCCAATAAGAAATAAGCAGGCGGCATAAGCTGGCTCGCGAAAAAGCGGAAAACATTCAGCCTCTTCACTAGACGGGAGGCTGATTTTTCTATTCCGGTAGGTCTATTCATATTCAAGTTCGATAGATGAGGGCTTATCAGCAGCCATTCTCCTAAGAAATGATTGATTAACGCTAAGGGTCGGAGTAATGTAAAGATGGACAGCAAAGTTGTACTAACAGCCAACGTGACGATTGGCGGGAAAGTTTCGATATCATTTCGTTCCTGCATAACCCTAAGGAAGAAAGGAAGCGCAGCTATGATACCTTCTTGGAAAAATGTAAAGCTGAACAAGGAGCCGCGAACCCGGTATTACATAGATCCGGTCCGGATCGTCTGGAAATCGGAGGAGTCGATTCTTGAGCGTACGGAGCTGCTTCTAGCCGGTCGAGACGGTCAATCCGTGTTGAGCTCACCCATGGATAAGGCTTGCATTCTGCGTCATGCCGGTACAGCGCCTGGATTTTTGCTGGATTTCGGAACAGAGCTGCATGGAGGAGTGCAAATCTGCATAGCAGGAGGAAGCAACAAAGACCGGAGAACGGCGAGGCTGCGTGTCCGGTTCGGGGAATCGGCCATGGAAGCGATGAGCGAACTCGGCGGAAGCACTAATGCTACGAATAACCATGCCGTGAGAGACGGCGTGTTCGAGGTTAGCTATATGGGGGCGGAAGAGATTGGGAATACCGGATTCCGTTTTGTCCGGATCGATTTTTTGGACGAAGGTCATTTCGTGCAGCTGCTTAGCGTCCGTGCTGTGGCAGTGATGCATGATGTGGACTATAAGGGCAGCTTCCGCTGCAGCGACGAACTGCTGAACCGGATTTGGGACACTGGGGCATACACGGTGCATCTCAATATGCAGGATTATTTGTGGGATGGGATCAAGAGGGACCGGCTTGTATGGACAGGCGATATGCATCCGGAGACCTCAACCCTTCAGGCCGTGTTTGGATATCATGACGTGGTTCCGCGGAGTCTGGATTTCATTCGGGATGAGAGTCCGCTTCCGGGTTGGATGACAACGTTTCCTACCTATTCCATCTGGTGGATTCTGGTGCATCATGACTGGTTCATGCATAACGGAGACCTGGATTACCTGCTGAAGCAAAAGCCTTACATGACAGGACTGCTCCGTCAGCTTGGAGCTTGCGTTCGAGATGACGGTACTGTAGACATCCCCAATCCGTTCCTGGACTGGCCGTCCTCAACAAATCCCGAAGGAGTCAGGGCCGGAGCCCATGCCTTGTTTATATGGTGTATGGATGCAGGGGCGAAGCTTTGCAAATTTATGGCTGATGAAGAAACAGCCGAATTTTGCCGCCGGACCGAGGCCAAGCTTCGGGAGGTAACGCCGGATCATAATAATAGCAAGCAGGCGGCTTCCTTGTTGGCGCTTGTCGGACTGCTCGATCCGCTAAAGGCCAACGAAGAGGTCATCGCACCGGATTCACCCAAGGGCTATTCGACTTTCTACGGCTACTATATTCTTAAGGCACGCGGGGAAGCAGGAGATATCCAGGGCAGCCTGGACAGTATTAAGGCTTACTGGGGCGGCATGCTTTCGCTTGGGGCAACTACGTTCTGGGAAGATTTCGACATCAGCTGGCTGGACAATGCGGCACGAATCGATGAGCTGACGCCGGAGGGCAAGATCGACGTGCACGGTACGTATGGAGGCTACTGCTATCAGGGCTACCGGCATAGTCTATGCCATGGCTGGGCTTCCGGTCCGACAGCATGGCTGAGTGAATATGTGCTTGGCGTTCGTGTGGCAGAGCCGGGATGCCGTACGATTCGCATTATTCCGCAGCTGGGAGATCTGGAGTGGGCGGAGGGTACCTTTCCGACACCTCATGGCATCGTCAGATTGAAGCATAGTAAAAAAGCGGATGGTACGATACACTCAGAAATTGAAGCACCAGAGGGTGTAACCGTACTGAAGTGTATCATAGATTAGCGTATAGTTAGAAGCACTTGAAAGCTGCCGAAGCCTGTCGGCGGCTTTCAAGTGTTTTTGGCATGTAGGCGTTTTTTTCAGCAAATATAAAGGGAATTCTCAGTGCTTGTTAAGTGGAAGCTCAGGGGAGATTCAGGAAAGTAGCCTATACTTGGTCTTGTAAGCAGCAAGAACACTACAACATTCTTAAACAAAACTAACGCAGAGGTGGAATAACCATGAAAAACATTAGCAAAAAAGTAATCACAGGTACAATCGCAGCTTCCTTCTTACTCGGCGGCTTAGGCTATCTCGGCGTCTCCCAGAATCAGGCTTTTGCTGAAACGACAGGCGGCTCGACAGATATCACCGCAACTACACAGCAGAAGGGACCGGGACATGGGTTCCGCGGCAGCAATATCGTGAAGGAAGCCGCGGCGATTCTCGGCGCAGATGAGAGCTCGATTCAAGAGTCGGTGAAAGCAGGTAAAACATTAGCGGAGATTGCAGCTGCAGCCGGTACATCTAAGGATACATTCCTGGACAAGCTGGTAGAATCCGAGAAAACGGCAATTGCCGCACAAGTCACGGCTGGAACCCTCACCCAGGAGCAAGCGGATAAGATCGTATCCGGCCTGTCCGACCGCTTGAAGCAGCAAATTGAGAACACGAGACCGCAAGGTCAAGGAGGCAAAGGCCCGAATGGCCCCGGCGGACGCGATGATATGCATATGGGTCTGATGGGTAATTCCGAATTGCTGACGAATATTCTCGGCCTTACCCAAGATGAACTCCGCACGGAGCTTGATGCCGGCAAATCCATAGCCGAGATAGCAGCAGCCAAAGGCATTAGCGAAGACGATCTGATCAGCAAGATTAAGGACGGCTTGACAGATTCCTTGAAGCAGTTTGTCGAGTCCAAGCATACTAAACCGTTAGACGTCCCTGCCAAGGATGCTCAGAGCGGCAAGGTTGATTCTACCGAGACTACAACGAATTAATCGAGATTTAAGGGAGAGGAGAGAGAGTGGCTCGCCATTGCGGGCTGCGCTCTCTTTTTTTGTATTAGGCTATGTTTGACCCATGTTGTTGATATTTGACAAATAGGAACAAGTGTTCTATAATTGAAATTAACATTACGTCATTAAGATCCACACGAAAGCTTTCGCACAGTAAGTAAAAGGCTATGTTATATTCTAATGTTGATTTGTAACCATAAGAAAACCGCCTTGTGAAAAGGCGGTAAATTGAATTATCGTCCCACGTCAGTGTTATCACCTTAAGTGAAAAGGTCATCTTACCGTCTGGTAAACGAGACCTATGGCTCCAGAATTAAAGGTCTTGTTTTCGATTAGCTTAAGATTGATCTTCTCCTTAAGACCTTGGAATAACGGCAATCCCTTACCGATCAGGACGGGAGACACCGTAATTTTATACTCATCAATTAAATCAAGCTGCATAAGGTGGTGCGCGAACCTAGGACTGCCTAGGATGACCATATCCTTGCCTGGCTGCTGTTTGAGGTTATTGATCTCTTCCTCGACATCTTCTTTCACGAGTCTGGAATTATTCCATTCGACTTTCTCCAGCGTCGTGGAAAAAACGATTTTGGCTGTCTTTTCGATCCACTCGGCATGATCTCGTTCATGCTGCGAAGCCGATGGGTTCGAAGGCACTGATGGCCAGTAACTATGCATCATCTGATAAGTCTTACGTCCCCAAATGACAGTGTCGGCATTACTCAGAATATCTTTTGCGTGTTTCTCCAAATCAGCATCGTAGGAAATCCAGCCAATGTCCATTTCACCATTCGGTCCTTCTACAAAACCGTCAAGCGATGCATGTAGAAATAGAACGAGTTTTCTCATTTTCAGTACTCCTTTGTTCATGAGGGATAACTACATTATAAATTAACTTCATTCTAGCATAATTCAACTTGGATTGTTTCTTATGGATTGCTAATCCCAAACCTGCCCGTTAACAAGAATAAGCAGTATGCAGAAGCTTTGTGTTCGTGTCGGTGACAGTAAACAGCACGATTTGACCAACAACGAACCCTCACATGAGGTCTTCTCGTTCGTTGAAGCGTTGATAGATATGAAACAACAAAATTTGATGCTAATTAAAGTTGATTATTCAGATTTAATAGACAGGTGTAAATGAATTCGTAGTACGATGCAAAATGAATTGAAAAAAATGAATATTGGACCGTTTTATTTTCATTGGAATAACTATGAAAAAGAAGTACAGAATATTTTGGGTACCGCTGGAATTCAATAAGAAATAATTTAGAAGAAAACTTTCCATTGTCAGGAACCAATTTGGTTTATATACTGGTATATATTTTGTATGTATTAGTACTAATACAGCGATATAAGTAACGGGCCATCAAGCTGTAGCCGCGCAGCGGAAATGAAAATATTACCAGTCATTTTATATTTACAAATAAAATACGTTTCTGGTATTGACATATAGAACTGTTACCATTATCGTAACAGTTAGCGAGCGATTACCGTATCGCTTATAAAATAGAGATTTTATAGGAGAAGGAAGTGGAGTCTACAATGAAGCAATATAATACGCGAGCCATCATGGCATCGTTGCTTATCTGCGGTTTCGTCGGCATGTTCAGTGAAACGGCACTCAACATCGCGATAAGTAATTTAATGAACGTGTTTCACATAACGGCCGCGACAGCGCAATGGCTAACAACAGGCTTTCTGTTGACGCTCGGCATATTAATGCCGATGACGGGGCTGCTGCTGCAGTGGTTTACAACAAGGCAACTGTTTATCGTCTCCCTTGTGAGTTCAATTATGGGGACACTCATCGCGGCGCTGGCATATAATTTCGAATTGTTAATGGTCGCCCGAGTCTTGCAAGCCATTGGTATGGGCTTGTTAATTCCGCTCATGTTCAACACGATCCTCGTCGTTTATCCGCCGGAGAAGCGCGGGGCTGCGATGGGCTTTGTCGGTCTCGTCATTATGTTTGCGCCGGCGACCGGTCCCACAGTGGCGGGTCTCCTGATCGAATATTTATCGTGGCACTACATTTTCTGGCTGTCTCTGCCGTTTTTGGTAGTAGGCCTGTTGGTAGGGCTCAAATATTTGGAAAATGTAACCGAACCTACGAAGCCTCACATCGATCTATTGTCCATCCTATTATCCACGATCGGCTTCGGTGGGGTTGTATTCGGCTTCAGTAAAGCCGGTGAAGGGGAAGAAGGGTGGAGCAGCCCGATTGTGGTCGCATCCATCGTTATTGGGATGATTGCGCTCTTGTTATTCGTGCTGCGTCAAATATTTATGCGCGAGCCGATTATGAACTTGCGTGTATTCAAGTACCCTATGTTCATAGTAGGGCTGCTGATGGTCTTGTCCTGTATGATGATTATCCTATCCAGCATGATCATTCTGCCGATGTATCTGCAAAGCGGCATGAAGCTGTCCGCATTTACTGCCGGACTAATGCTTCTGCCCGGCAGCGCTCTGAATGGTATCCTCTCCCCTCGTATGGGACGTTTGTTTGACAAGTATGGTCCGAAGTGGCTGGTCATTCCCGGCCTCATTATTGTAGCAGCTATGCTGTGGTTCTTCTCCGGCATTACGCTGGCTTCTTCGGTCGCATTGATCGTTGCCCTGCATATCGGCCTAATGGTCGGCATCTCTATGGTCTGGATGCCTGCTCAGACCAACGGTCTGAATCAGCTGCCGCCGGAGCTGTATCCGCACGGCACCGCCGTCATGAATACACTGCAGCAGGTTGCTGGCGCAATCGGTACAGCCGTAGCCATCAGCATCCTGACCAACGGCACGGAAAAGTATTTGCACGAATCCCCTACTCCTAGTGAGCCGATCGAGATGGCAAACGCGATGACCTTCGGCTCGCAGAATGTGTTCTTTTTTGCGATGGTTGTCACAATCATCGGTCTGGCTGTAGCGTTCTTTATCCGGCGTGTCGTCGTCAGCCGCGCGGCGATGGGTTCGATGCATTGATTTACAGGGAGCCGTTGGCTCCCTAATTGAAAAACAAAGCTTGAACTATCACCAATATACTCCGGTGGGGTACCCCCCTCCAGCCGCTGTTGAAACCCGTGAAAGGTGATTATATTTAGCGGTATTTTCACGGGTTTCAAAGGCGGACGTAAACTCCTCCGGGGCATACCCCACCTCCGTGCAGCATAGTTCGCGCAAAAAAAGGTTTTTCAACAAACTGCAGGGAGCCATAGGCTCCCTGCAGTTTGTTTTTTCGGAAAGCGAAAGCTGCGTGTTTGTCGGTGCCACAGCTTCGAAGCTGATTCAAGCGCTTTACATGGTGCACCCAGCCAGCCATCGATTGCTACACGTTATACCGCCTGCCATCGAAATCGCCGATCCGCTCTGTATGGAGGCTGCCATCAGGGTTTAATATAACCGTAACCCAATTGTACTGTCCATCACGGTAAGCAAACGAGCTCCCGTCGTCCTCATATAATGTACAGCTAGCTGCACTTCCCCCATAGGCTTGGAAGCTAACGTCGAACACGGTGTCGTCACCCACATAAGGCACAGGTTCAGCGAGAGGAAGGAGTGTGCCATCCTTAACGAATACCGGAATCCGTTCAAGCCCCGGAGCCATGGTATAGGACTGTCCGCCTTCATAGGTTTCGTTCGTCCAGAAGCAGTGCCAGGTTCCTTGAGGGAGATAGACGCTTCGCTCTGAAGTTCCCGCGATAAGCGGTGCCACCAGCATCGATTCCCCCATCATATAGGCATCATCGATCCCGTACGTATTTGAATCATCCGGATAATCCATCACGAGAGCGCGGAACGGAGGCCTGCCTTCCATGCTGTACCTGGCATAAGCGGTGTACAGATAAGGGATCAGAGCCATGCGGGTTTCAAATAGCGTGCGGCAAATATCCCGGATCTGCTCATAATTGTCCAAGAACTCGCCTCGGATGTTCTTGTCCCGATCCACTTGCATCCAAGGCGGATTCGGGATTCTCCAGCAATTCAGCAGCGCCATCGGTGAGAAGACGGCGGTCTGGATTCTCCGAATCAAGTCCTCCGGCGATTCGGCTTGGCGCACCTCCGGTGACCATAGCAGTCCCGAGAACCCGCAATTGGCGACGCCGCGGATGAACACTTTATGATTATACAAGTCACTGTAAAGGACAAAAGGATATGGCGATGCCAATGCGCCGGAGGCGCGAACCTGGGATAATGTTCGTCTGCCCGCTTGTTCGAAAGGAGCCAGCAGGGTCTCCTGATAGAGCGTTCCCAGCATATTGTGCATTTGCTCTCCGTCCATACCTGAAGGAAACAAAGAAGTATCCGGGAACGACCAGTTGGAATGAACGAAGTCCGAGCTGTCGCACTCGTCCAGCTTGAAGCCAGCAATCCCTTTGCTCACAAACTCTTTCTCATGATGCTTCGCAAAAATTTCCCTCGCCTCCGGAATCGATAAATCAGGAACCAGCCCTTCCCAAACCTCGTAATCCCCGGAATGGGGCTTTAATGCAGAATATATAGGGGATGTAGGGTGCACGAAGAGATGCTCCCACAGATTGACCCGGTAATTCAGGTCATACAATTCATCCAGCATGTTCTCATGTTCGGGGAAGCGTCCTTCATCCCAAACAAACGAGCAGGAGTAGGCTTTGGTTTGCCATCCGGGCTCGAAGCCAAACACATCCACGGGCATGCGATCTTCCCGGAAGGTATGAGCCAGCCTCATCACATCCTCCTTCTTGGCGGCACTGTACGCGCGGTACCACATGCCGAGCCCCCAAGCCGGAGGCAGACAGCCGCCGCCGGAGAACAGATTGTAGCGCTGAACGGCCGTCGCCAATTCAGGGCCTTCAAATACATACACATCCATTCCCCTGGCAGCCGGGACATCCACGACAACCGTCCGATTTCCCTCCGACACCTGATAACCGTACAATTCAATCTCCGAAGTGCCAACCGTTTTTGCCACATGCTTCTTGTGCTCGGAATCGCCTTTGCGAAGATTCGTTCCACAATAGAACGTCGCATACCGTGCCGTATCCACATAGACGCCGTAGCCAGCGGTGGAAACATAAAAAGGAACCGGTGCGTGGCTGTCGCCCGTATCCGCCACTGGATCGCTGTTCACCCGGATGACCTTCTTCCGGCCGGTATGATCGAGGCGGTGCAGCTGCAGGCCGAATCCGTAAATATGCTCTTCTGCCGAAAGCGGCAGCTCGATATGAATACCTCTTGCCGTCTGTTTAATGCTGATTTCTTGTGCCGCCATGGGCGGAATACCCGGGCATTCCAGCTTGCTGAGCTGCTCTGTTTGCATTTTCGTTTCACGAAGCTGCACGGGAGTGTATGCTTCCGGCTGGCCGAAACGAAGTCGCCAAATTCCGTTTGCGATTTGTTCCATAATAATCCCTCTCTCATGATGATGTTAAAATAACAATATTTCCCCCATTATACCGCTCCGGTTATGTCCAAAGTTATGATAAACTACGAGAAAATGTTAGATTTTTATCCAACTGGGGAGGAAGCATGAACAAGCTGTTTGAACCCGTTTATTTGGATCAGGCATCCTTATTTTGGGATTACCGGATCCGCATTGAGCATGGCTACAAAGGATATTATCATTGGCATCAAATCTGCGAATTCGTGCTGGTGCATGAGGGTCAGGGCACCATTGTGGTCAATCAGCAGGCCTACGATATAAAGCGCGGGATGGTTTTCTTTTTTCCGCCCTATCAGCTTCATCAGGTTTACGCAGATGTCTCTGTGAGCCATCCTTATTTGCGGTCTATTTTTTATACAGACCCGTTATTGATAGAGAAGCAGCTAAGTTCTTTTCCAAGGCGTCAGTCAAGGTTTGCAGACTTATGGAAAGGCGCGGTTCCATCACTTGGTTTTGATCTAAAAGACAAGGTGCAGGAAATGGAACGGATTTTCGAGCAATATGACCAGGCTTACCGATGCGGCAGGGGAGAGGAGCTGGAAGAAATTACGTTGCTATTTTTGCAAATAATAAATCTGCTACCTCTGTCCGATACGCCAGATGACGGCAGGCATCCGATGCTTAAGAACGGCGGAGCAGGCCGCTATTCCGAATCGATCATGCGCTGGATTGAAGAGCATTATCACGAGGAGGTTAGCCTTGAGCTTTTGGCTGAGGAGCTCCACCTGTCGCCGAATTATATATCCAGGGTGTTCCGGCAGGAGACGGGCAGCGGCATTAAGGATTATTTGACGGCGCGGCGTATTAAGCAGGCATGCCGCCTTCTGGAGACGACGAATCGTCCGGTAGAGCAAATCGGATACGAGGTTGGCTTTGACAACCATTCTTACTTTATTCAGCTTTTCAAGAGAGTCGTCGGAGCCACTCCGTTAAAATACCGTTTTTCCAGAACAAGGCGATAAACATCTTAAATTTCATCACTTCGAAGTTAAAAAACAGCATACTAACCATTTTCGGCGTGTGATAGTCTTAAATCACGAAATCAGAAACGGGAAAGCAGCCATCCATCGGTTTCTGAGGCTAGAAGGGTTCAATAAAGGGGAGGGTAACTAGAAATGGTTAAGACTAGAAAAATGACAGCGGCATTCGCAAGTGCAATTGCCTTATCGGTTGCATTAACCGCCTGCGGCGGTCCCTCGAATTCCGGCACGGACACAGGGGCCTCAAGTACAGGAGCAGGTGCTTCAGCATCCAAAAAAACCGTCACGTTCACTATCGGGTATGCTACCGGCGACCCGGCAACGAAACAAGCGATGGCGGATTCCATTGCGGCGTTCACGAAGGCCAATCCGAACATCAAGATCAACGACTTGTCCGAAGGCGGCATGGCCTCGTATCTGGATTGGTTGAAGACGAAGGATGCGGTAGGCGAATTCCCGGACTTGGTCGAAATGAGAGATACCCAGCTATTCTCCGAAGCCGGCAAGATCGCTGAGCTCCCCGCGGAATGGGTTGGATTGTTCGCAGACGCGCCGAAGCTGAACGGTAAAATCTGGACCGCTCCGATTGTCGGAACGGCTCCTCAAGGGATCATCTACAGCAAAAAAGCTTACGCTGATGCAGGAATCGCTGCCGAACCGAAAACCTATGACGAATTCTTAGCCATCCAGGAGAAGCTGAAAGCGAAAGGGATCACACCGCTGACCTTCGGCGGCAAGGATATTTTCCACTGGGGCTTCTGGGTGAACAAATTCCTGATGGATGATGTGTTGGCGGATGACCCGAACTGGAACTCCAAGCGGACCAAAGGGCAGGTCAGCTTCACCGATGCCGGCCCAATGCAGGCGATGAAGGATTTTAATGAATTGTTTACCAAAGGGTATGTGGATAAAGGCTACCTAAGCACGGCCGACAATCAAACCGCGTCGATGCTCGTTACGGGAAAAGCAGCGCAGCTGTTCTCTGGCCCGTGGATGTTTGCACAGATTGCACAAGCCGATCCGAAATTCGATTTTGGCTGGTATCCGGTACCTGACCGGAAAGGCCGTATCGTGGTCAATGGCCTCAACAGCCTGCAGGGCTGGTCTATTTCGACCAAGGCCAATCAGGATGCGGATAAAAAAGCAGCGATTTCGGAATTTATCAAGTTCTTCTTCTCCAAGGAGCAATATTCCAAATTCCTGAAGGCGGTCAACGGCTTGCCGACAACCAAGGAACCTATCACTTACGATTCGGCTCCGCAAATGAAGCGTGTGCTCGAGGTCATGAGCGATCCGAACACGATTAAGACGCTTCAGATCAACTCGTTTTGGGGCGAGAATCAAATGCCTCCGCAATGGCGGAATTGGTATTACAAGCTGATCCAGGATTGGCTGACCAAGGGCGATTTCAGTGCAGATTATATGAAAAAGGCCGATGCCGAATGGGACGCTAACGTGAAAGCGA
Source organism: Paenibacillus sp. OAS669 (assembly GCF_014873645.1). Taxonomy (NCBI): domain Bacteria; kingdom Bacillati; phylum Bacillota; class Bacilli; order Caryophanales; family Paenibacillaceae; genus Paenibacillus; species Paenibacillus sp. OAS669. Next base: position 11,452 of record NZ_JADBDR010000001.1, on the reverse strand, counting down.
ATGCGGCCGGCAAATAAACGGCAGCTTGAAAAGATGAGAAAACCTCTATCGAGGCCTTTCAGAGACGTGCGACCGCGTTTAGAGGTAGGTTTTATCGCCAAATAGAATTTTCACATTCGATGACCTCGGAGTTTTATAAATTCTATTATGGTAAAGCATGCCTCTGCTGCGGCAGAGGCACAATTTCGCTAAAAAAGCGGTCATCTAGGAGAGTGAGAGCATGGCGAATTCGGAGCCTATACGGGCGATGACCGGAATACATTCAGTACCTAAAAAGAAAAAGTGGTTGTCCTATTCCTTTTGGTTTATTCTTCCTTCTTTCTTGCTTTATACGCTATTTGTCATTTATCCAACCTTAAACAGCTTTAATCTGAGCTTTACGAACTGGGACGGCGTAAGCAGCGAGATCCATTACATCGGTCTGGACAACTTCAAAGAAATGTTCAGCAGCGACCGGTTCTACAACGCTTTGAAAAATACGCTGATCTTGTCCGTATCTCTCGTTGTTCTTGAGAATGCGGCTGCGCTTCTACTGGCGATGCTGGTGGACCAGGTTCGCTGGTTCAAAAATTTATTTCGCAGCATTTTTTATTTTCCCGTTTTGCTCAGCGGTATTGTCATGGGCTTTGTTTGGGCTATTATTTTCAACTATAACTTTGGAGTCGTTTCGCAATTGCTTGACAAGATAGGACTCGGTGCGCTTAAGATCGACTGGCTGGGCAATCCTGACTTTGCAATGATTGCGATAGTGATTACTACCGTCTGGAAGGGCTCCGGGTACTATATGATCATTTATTTAGCGGGGCTGCAAGGGATTCCGGCGGAGCTTCATGAAGCGGCGGCCATTGACGGAGCGGGCCGATGGCAGCAATTCCGGCATATTACATTCCCGCTCTTAGCGGGCGCAATGACCGTCAGCGTGATGCTCTCGATGATCGGTGCGCTCAAGATCTTTGACCAAATTGCGGTCATGACGGATGGAGGCCCGGGCTTCGCCACGGAAACGTTAACCTACATTGTGTATAAAGTAGGCTTCGGAGAGCTTCGGCAAGGCTATGGAACGGCCCTTTCCCTTGTTTTGTTCATTCTGATTCTCCTGGTCTCCTTGATCCAGATCAAGCTGCTGAGGAAACGGGAGGTGCAGATGTAGATGTTCAAGTCAAAAAGGTATGTCGATCTGATCTTGTTTGCCATCACGGCAGTGCTAGCGGTTCTGTTCTTTTTCCCGGTGTATTTCAGCCTGATATCCGCGTTCAAAACCAACGGGGAGATATTGCGGGACGCCATAGCGATGCCAAGCAGCTTCTATTTGGACAGCTTCCAATATTTGCTGACGAAGACCCGATTCCCATCCGCGATGTTAAACAGCCTGATCCTGACAGTGACCTCCGTCGCATTCATGATTCTGCTCATCCCGATGGCCGCCTATGCGATCGAGAGAACGGGGAAAAAGTGGACCCGCGCCGTATACGTTTACTATTTGGCAGGAATGATGGTTCCGTTTCAGGTTTACATGATTCCCCTGTTCAAAGAAATGAAAACCTTGGGGCTATACGGAACATTAACCGCTCCCATTCTCATTTATATATCCGGCTCGGTTGGCATGGGGGTGCTGCTATTCACCAGCTTCATCCGGGGCATTCCGGTTGAAATCGAGGAAGCGGCGGCGATTGACGGCTGCTCCAAAGTCCGGATATTCTGGCAGATCGTGTTCCCGCTGCTGGGACCTTGTACGGCCAGTATGGTCGTGCTGCAAGGGCTCGGTATCTGGAACGACTTCCTGATGCCAAGTCTGGTGCTCCAATCGGCCAAGAGAACGATGATTGTGGAAATATTCAAATTTGTAGGCGAACTGGCTTCGCAGTGGGATATGGTGTTCGCCGGCACGACCATGTCTATTGTGCCTGTACTGATTGCCTTTATCGCGCTTCAAAAGTATTTTGTGAAAGGCATTGCTGCTGGCGCAACCAAAGGGTAATGCCCTTAAAGCCGCTTCTGGTTCCTACAGGGGCGGCATTTTTAACAGTATTGAATTTATAAATTTCGGGGCTCCCCGCAAAGTACCTGAATCAGCTTCGAAGCCAACGCCCCACTTTGTGGGGTTATTTTATTGCACAATTTCGATCGAAAGGTTGTCCGATAATATGAACCGTGTATTGGTGTATGACGCCCCGCAGGGAGCGGTCTCAAATGATGATTTTAAGGTAAGTGTACGTACTCTGGATGGGGAATGGCAGGAAGTATTCGTTTATGAGATCAAAGTGGATATGCACCATGTTCGTCGCGGATCAATGGTCTATTTTGATATGGAGGGCACCGTTGAGGTCCGTGTGGAAAGCAACCATCAGATGATTCAAAACGCCACGATCCGGCCGCTTTCCGCTAAGATGAATTACAGCCATGACGAAAGGGCAGTCCTGTTTACGCTGGATCGGCCTCAAAAGCTATCGATCGAGATCAACGGGGATCGTTTCTCCAATCTTCATTTATTTGCCAATCCTATGGAGCACGATGCTCCTAGTCCGGAGGCGAATAATGTACTGTTTCTCAAGCCGGCCATTCATCGAACGGAGGATATATATCGTATGGCGCGGGCTCTCAAGACGGCAGATGGCACAACGCCGGATACGATTTATTTTGCACCGGGAATCCACTACTTGGAGGAGACGGTACTTCGAATACCATCAGAAACGACCGTGTACGTAGCCGGAGGGGCGATAGTGGTTGGTTCCCTGGTCTGCGAGCATGTTCAGGATGTTGCTATACGGGGGAGAGGAATGCTGGTCTTATCCGATTTTCATCGGTTTTCCGCTTTCCGCGGGGTCCGCATCGTCTTCTCGGAGCGTATTTCCGTTGAAGGAATTATTACTGTAGATCCGCCGCATTACAGCATCTATCTGGGCCAGTCGCGGCATGTGAGCATATCCAATTTCAAGACCTTCAGCACCCGGGGGTGGTCGGACGGAATCGACATGATGTCGTGCTCGCATATTGAGATTGAAGACGTGTTCCTCCGTACGTCCGACGATTGCATTGCGATCTACGGCTCGCGCTGGGACTTCTATGGGGATTCCCGCCATATTACCGTTCGTAACGCCATATTATGGGCGGACGTAGCGCATCCATTAATGATCGGAACGCACGGCGACCATCACCGCAATGGGGATCTTATCGAGGATATTTTATTCGAGAATATCGATATTCTGGAGCATCATGAGCCGCAGCCAGGCTATATGGGAGCTATGGCCATCAATGCCGGCGATCGAAATTCCGTCAAGAATGTAACCTACCGGGATATCCGGGTGGAGGATTTCGAGCTGGGCCGGCTGATCGATCTCCGCGTGGTATGGAACAAGGATTACAACCCGGTACCGGGAAACCGGATAGAGAATATCCGATTCGAGAACATCATCTATAACGGGGCGAATCGGATGGCCAGCCAAATCTTCGGATATGATACCGACCGTCCCGTAACCGGGATTCGCTTCCAAGGACTTCAAATTAATGGAGAACTGATTTTGAACCCGGAGCAAGGACATATCGAGGTCAACGAGTTTGCGCAAGATCTTTCTTTTACGGAATAATCGCTTCAAACTGAGAGGCGGGCCAACAGCTTTTTCCTGCAGGTTCCGGTTGGGACAAAAGGCAAAAACTGCTATGATACAAGTAGAATCCTGTTCATACCAAGGAAAGGAGCCCCTGAAGACATGTTTCGGCTCTTTCGGCTGCGCCAAAGCATTTTCGTTAAATTCGCTTTTTCGTTTATCATTGTGGGCTTGATTCCGCTCCTTATATTAAGCTTTTTTGCCTTAAATACCTTCGGAAATTACATGGAGAAGTATACCATCAATAATTTCGAGCAAATGGTGATGTATGCGGGCAAGAACGTCGATGATCTCTATACGAAATACAATAATATTTCCAAATTGATGTATTCTTATGGACAGCAGGGCCATTACGGCCAGCTGGGAGAGGCGATAGCGAGTGCGTCGACGGAAGGGAATCTCCGGGTTTCCGCTACTGTAGATGATTTTCTTAAGACCGTAGTGGCAACCGATGTTCATATCCGAAGCGCCGCATTCGTATTTTCCTCCGGCAGCTACCAGGATCTCAGCCGGGAAGGGAGCCGGATTGACTTCCGGTCTATATTCCCGCCTCCGCAATGGCAAAAGGTGGTTTCGGAAAACCCGAAGCAGCTGACGGTATTCCCTACTCATGCCCAAGACTACTATCCGAATTCCAATGAACAGGTGCTCACGTTCTCCCGCAATTTGATTGACGTGTTAGGCAGCCCGCTGCTGAATGAAACTATCGTCGGCAGCCTGTATATAGATATATCGCTTAGCGCGTTCTATGAGATTTTTCAACAGCTGAATATCAACCCGGAGGACGGTATGTATGTAACAAACCCGGCAGGCCTCATTTTATATAGTAACAAGCGAGAGCAGATCGGCCATCCTCTCCAGCTCTCCCAATCGGAGGAGTATCATTATGTGCAGCAAGGGATGCCGAACTCGGGGTGGAGCGTCTATGGGGAAGTGAACAAAAACGAATTGTTCAGCAAGATCAACCAAATCAAGAGCACCATCGCCGTCGTCATTGGCATGTGCATCGTGTCTCTCATCATCGTGGCGGTATGGTTCTCGAACAACCTGTCCACCCCCATCCGCAGCATTATCAGACACATGTCTCGTGTGGAATCCGGCAACTTCAATCAGCAGGTACCCGTTCGGAGCACAGATGAGATCGGTATGCTGGCAAACGGGTTTAACAAGATGGTCTATCGTTTGGAGAGCTATATCGATGAGGTGTACGTGGCTCAAATTAAACAAAAACAGGCCGAGCTGACTGCGCTCAAGAATCAGATTCGCCCTCATTATTTATACAATACGTTAGAAGTAATCCGGATGAGTGCGGTGAGCAATGATGATGAGGAAGTAGCGGATATGATCCTTTCCTTGTCCCATCAATTGAAATATGTACTCGATTACGGACATGAAACCGTCACCCTTCTGGAAGAGAAAACGAATATCGAGCAGTATTACCGCTTAATGGCGCTACGGTACGGGGAGCATCGGCTGGCGATGGATCTTAGGATTGACCGGGAGCTGCTTGGCTGCATGCTGCCAAAACTATCTATTCAACCCTTGGTAGAAAATGCAATATATCACGGGATCATTCCTAAGCTTGGCAAAGGTACCATCCGGATTACGGCTGAGAAAGAGGAGCACCGGCTGGTCGTTACCGTCGATGATGACGGGATCGGTATGGATGAGGCAAAGCTCGAGCAGCTGAGGGGGAAGCTGGCGGGTGCTGTGCCATCCGAGCAAGGAGGCAGCGGTGGAATCGGAGTCAAGAACGTACACGACCGAATGACAAGATTATACGGGCCTGAATACGGCATCGAAATCAACAGCACGCTGCATATAGGCACTTCCGTCCGGTTACTACTTCCCTATCAGAAAGAGGTGAAAGAAGCATGATCACAGTGGTCCTGGCCGACGATGAACCGATGATTATTAAAGGCTTGAAAAAGCTGCTTCCGTGGGAGGAACTCGGCATTCGGATCGCTGGAGAGGCTTGGACCGGTCAGGGATTAATGGAGCTGATCGAAAAGGTGCGCCCTTCGCTTGTAATCACCGATATTAGTATGCCAGGCGGTTCCGGGATCGACGTCATTAAAGAGATCAATCAAGCTGGATTGCGGACTAAGGTTATTTTTATCAGCGCTTATCAGGAATTTTCGTATGCCAAGGACGCTCTGGCTCTGGGAGCCGTGGATTACCTGGTCAAACCGGTGGAGAAAGGGACTCTTCTTAAGTCCGTCCAGCGGGCCATGGCGGAGGTAAGGGAAGAATCGGAAGAGCAGCAGTTTAAGAGCAAGCTGGCCCACTATGAGCACAAGGATAAAAAAACGCAGCTGGAGGAAGTGTTTGACCGCCTACTGGACGGCGATATCCGCCAGGAGGAAGCCGAGGAGAAGCTGCGGATTCTGGATGCGGGCTATGTCTATGATCATTATACCGTCATGCTGCTGGAAACGGTACAGCCGGTAGGTGTCAGCAGATGGGGGGAGCACGAGAAGCGGCTTCTGTTATTCGCGATTGGAAATATGGCGGAGGAGCTGGTAAGGCGCAATTCGATGGGCATTCTTTTACGCAAAGGCGATCTGCTCTGTGCCGTCGTAAACCATAAAGAGGATGCTTCGATGGAGGCACTGGCCGAAGAAATCATTTCCAATGCGGTTGCTTACTTGAAGATGAACTTATCCATTGGGATTGGCTGGCGGGTTTCAAAGCTCCAGGAGATCAAAATATCCTATCGGGCAGCGGCCGAGGCTCTTGAGCAGGCCTATTTTGCAGAAAGTGTATGTGCTATCTCCAGGAAGGCGGAGGAGCAAGAGAGCAAGGTTTCCGAACGGGAGCTGGGTGAAGCCAGACACGATTTGCTCCAGGCGCTATTAGCCAAAGATTCCGAGCGCTTGAGCGGGAAGCTGGAGAATCTGCTGGAGCTTGTTGTCCAATATTCCGGCGGCAGCAGGGAGAAGGCGGTGATGGCCTGTTACACTACGATTATCGAATGCGGGGAAGGCTTGGAGGATGTCGGCATCACACTGGAAGCAACAGGAGCCGAGCTGCAGGGGCATCTTGCCGTTATGCAAGGCTTTAACCGTTTTGGAGAATTAGCCGAATATATCCGTGAAATCGTGTTAGGATTGCTGGAGCGGCTTACAAGAGGAGGGCTCGGTAAAGAGGCACAGCAGCTCTTGATAGCAAAGGAATTTATCGAGAGCCATTATATGGAGAACCTCACCCTGGAAGGGGTGGCGTCCAAAGTGTACATGAATCCTTATTATTTCAGCAGCTTTTTCAAAAAGCATACCCAGATGAATTTCAAGCAGTATGTAACGGAGGTTCGAATGATGCAGGCCGTCAAGCTGCTGTTGAATACGGATTTGATGATTTATGAGATTGCCGATAAGGTCGGCTATAACAATGCCCGTCAATTCAGCGACATGTTCAAGAAGCATTACGGGAAGCTGCCTCAGGAATACAAGTCGAGGCTGGAACCGAAAACGTAACGGTAGATATTCTTAATATCACTGCTCAGAGATGATTTACCCAGGGAGTTGCGGTTCCAGTTTGAGTGATTGATGAAACTCAAGAGCATAAAGATGGGCTTGTTTGCCCGCATTGTAAAAACCATTCTGTCGTGCGATTTGGAAACTACGTTGTAAAAATACGTACTGGAGAGGTTAAAAGTTTTACTTCAATCCGCAAGTTTTATTTAGAACAATTTGATAAATGAACGGAAGTGACTAATGAACATTCGTCTGTTGAATGACTCTGATGCCCCAGAGTACAAGGAAGTAAGGTTGCGTGCATTGAAAAATGATCCTGATGCATTTGGATCAACGTACGAGCAAGAAGAAACTAAACCTCTGGGGCACTTTATTGAAAGGATACACCATACAAAAGATCAATTTGCATTGGGATATTTTAACGACAATAACACATTAGTTGGCATTGTCAATTTTTCACGTGAAAACAGACTTAAGACGTCACATAAAGGAAATATTTACGGCATGTACGTAGAGCCTAAATTTCGAGGACGGGGGTTAGGTAAAGCCCTTCTAATAGCCTTGATTGAAAGAGCAACAAAAGAATGTGAAGGGTTGGAACAGATTCATTTGACGGTTGTGTCTGATAACAAATCAGCAAAACGCTTATATGTCTCGCTGGGGTTTGAAGTTTACGGTGTAGAACCACATGCATTAAAGTTTGGTGAACAGTATTTCGATGAAGACTTAATGATTTTAAGATTGCGACTATAAACTAAAGGACACGATAGCTCAATGAACCGCCTTTTCAGCAAGGAGGTTTTCTTATGGTTTATTATCAACATTAGAATTTAACATGGCCATTATGAAAAGAGGCGATCTGCAGCATAGCTGAAGACGCCTCTTTCTGTTGACTACAAACGCATAGCCGCCGTTAATGGTTGCCGAACAGGAAATTGGTTATCCATGTGGTCTCGCTGTTATAGGATTGCCTGTCCGGTTATCGTGTCTAACGATATGTTTTTTGCTGATATTCATGATCCAATGACGCAAGGTGTTTAAAAAACGATGCAATCGTTAGTTTTTATCGTTTCACTCCGGGGACATTCCCCTTATGATTTGGGTACCAAACGATAAAAGGAGGCATCTCTAATGCTACAAGCCAGAGGAATCGTGTATATTGCTTTGGCCCTGCTAATAAGCATGGTGACATCTGTCGCAGCGCTGATACTGTTTGAGCCGGGTAAGGCGTCTGCATCAACCACGTTTATACACCCCGGTATGCTACATACCCAAGCGGACTTGGACCTGATGAAGACAAAGACAGCCGCGGGAGAAAGTCCGTGGGCGCCGGAATGGGATAAGCTTAGGGTCAATAAGCTGGCTTCTCCCAAATACACGGCTACCGTGTACAGTACGGTATATTTGAACGACCCTCTCATGAAGGATACGGGCAAAGGCGCATTAGCCGACAGCGCGACGGCAGCTTACTTTAATGCGTTGGGGTGGCATATTACGGGAGACCCGGCTTATGCAAATAAAGCAATAGACATATTAAACCGCTGGTCCCATCAATTGACTGGGCTTCAAGGCAACGATGCGATCCTGGGAGCCAGCTTAATCGGCTACAAATTATTGAATGCAGCCGAGCTTATCCGTTATTCCAATGCAGGCTGGGGACAACCCGATATCGAGAAGTTTTCCTCCATGATGACCAATGTTTTTTATTCGCAGACGAAAAACTACGCCTTCATCACCCGGACCGGAGCGTGGGCTAACGGAAACTGGGACGCAGCCGCCATACTTTTTAATATGTGCTATGGCATATGGAACAATGATGATACCGCTTACAACAATGCTGTTCATTTCATGAAAACCGGTCCAGGCAACGGCTCCATCGAACATTACATCCAGACGGAGGACGGCCAAACCCAGGAGAGCGGCCGGGATCAGGCTCATGCCCAATTGGGATTAGGACTTCTATCATTGGCCGCGGAGGTCGGGTATAACCAACGAACAGTGAATGTGAACGGCGCCGACCTATATGCTTATCCGAACAATACCTTTAAGCTGCTTAAAGGCATTGAATACACTGCAAGGTACAACCTGGGCTATTCCGTTTCCTGGACGACGCTGCCGGATGTCAATGGCGAAATCCGGTATGAACGGAATGTTTCGTCGGCAAACCGCGGGGAATTCCGCCCCATGTATGAGCAAATCTATAGCTTCTATAAGAATCGGATCGGGGTCCCGGATTCCGAGATCCAATATACGAAACAAGTTATCGATAGGGTCAAGCTTGAAAGCTTCCATATCGACCACCCGTCCTACGGAGGCCTCCTGCATGCGAAGGAACAAAGAACATCGTCGCTGCTGCCCAAAATCGCCTTAATCCCCAGGAACACCATCAATAAATACATCTCTGCCGGACAGTCAGGTGCAAATCCGCTGACAGCCGATCGTGACCGGTATAAGGCTGACGGCTCATTGAATATTGGGCCGGAGGAGACATTTGAGCTTGCGTATCTGGGGAACAAGAAGTATACGTTGAAATCGATGGCGAATGGCAGCTATGTGTCTGCCGGCAATGGCGGCGCAAGTCCGCTGCAGGCTGACCGTTCCAGTGCGGGGAACGAGCAGCGGTTCGAGATCGATGAGCAGACGAACGGTCTGTTTACGATTAAGGCAATGGCGAATAACAAATTCGTCACCTTAAACCCGGGTACGAAGCAATTGGAAGCCGATGCAGACAGTGTAACGGCTGACGATGGAAGATTCATTGTCATGTACCCGCCGGAGGATGTCACTCCTCCTGTGACGGTAGCGACGCTCAATCCGCAGAATCCTGACGGAGTGAATGGCTGGTACCGTTCCGATGTGACCGTAACGCTATCGACTTCGGATGTGCAATCCGGCTTGGCCGACACGAAAGTGCGGGTCAATGGAGGAGAATGGACGGCATATCGGGAACCGCTCACTTTCACTGAAGGGATTTACGACCTGGAATTTCGCAGCTTGGATTATGCGGGAAATGAGGAGCAGGTCCGATCGGTTAACCTGAGAATCGACAAAACACCTCCGGCTATCGATGTGAAGCTGGACAAAACGACCCTTTGGCCGGCAAATCACAAGATGATTACGGTGAACGCCACGATCGCTTCAAACGATCCAATGTCCGGAATAGCCTCCATTGTGCTTACTTCTATCACAAGCAGCGAAAAGGATGACGGAAGAGGAGACGGCAGCTCACCAGATGATATTCAAAATGCCGAGCTCGGTACAGAAGACACCACATTTGACCTTCGGGCCGAGAGATCGGGCAGCGGTAATGGCCGCGTATATACGATCACCTACACGGTCACCGATTATGCAGGCAATTCATCTATTGCTTCCGCAAGCGTTACAGTTCCTCACCATCAATAATGGGGCTCAAAAACCGATTAATCAAACTAGAAGAAGTTATTGGGGCATAAATTGTTACGGACCACTAAAAAGAATGGGACTACTATTTGATGGAGGCCGTGTTTAAGTTAAAAGGAAACGACTGTATCTTTAGTATGCTTCATTCTGCTCAAAGGCGTTCCCGGTTGCATAATCAACCGGGGATGCTATTTTTAAGTGCAGAAATGAAAAACAAAACATTAAATAATTGAAAGCAGGACAAATGCTTCTTCTTAAACGCATAAGGCCGAAACGGCGGTGGGGCTCGAATCGCGTGATTTGCGCCGGTAGGAGTCCTTAGGATGGGCCGGACCGGCTAGACGGCGACTCACAGGCGGAACCCGTTGGGACACAGGGGTGCACCAGACGGTAGGCAGTGGTTTCGGGTAACGCGGCTACGAGCATGCGGTTTTATTGTGGCATGGGAAAAATTGTACTTGCTTTCGAAATAGTGACTATGATATATTACTTCGCCCGACGGTCAGCACGGATGACCTGGGGAAAGGTGAGAGCGAGATAGCGAGTCTAATCACTTGGAGTTATCCAAATGTGGAAAAAATTTGTTCTTGCTTTCGAAAAAGTATCTGTGATATATTATTTCTCCCATTGGTCTTATCAATACTAGGGCAAGAATGGAAGAACAGTTCAATGCTTGCGGGTTACAACAAGCATGGAAATAATTGTTCTTGCAAAGTAATTAGATATATGTTAAATTAAATATCCGTCTGACGAAACAAAAGGCGCATGCAACATTGTCCTTTGAAAACTGAACAACGAGTGAATGTTTTAATGAGAATGAAAATTCTCGCTAGCATTGAATTTTGAGCTTAAGACAAGCTCTATTATAGATCACTTTGGTGATCACTTTAATGGAGAGTTTGATCCTGGCTCAGGACGAACGCTGGCGGCGTGCCTAATACATGCAAGTCGAGCGGTCCCTTCGGGGATAGC